>NZ_JBSXNH010000089.1:0-139961 GCF_056857535.1 Vreelandella sp. L-25 | reverse complement strand
ACCCTCGCGCAGTTCGCCACCCGGAAGTAGTTGGCAAAGCCCCGTAACACCGGATTCAGCTCACGTATAATGGCCGCGAGTCCGATGCCCCGGTTTCGCTTCGTCAGTGCTTTGAGCGTTTGCTTGAGTTTCACCACCTTCTTGTCCTGGATGCGGGTGTACTTCGTGTGGATCACCACGCCCAGGAACTTTACCCCGTCATCGCTGTGAGCGATGTGAGTTTTGGTGGCATTGACAGTCAGCTTCAGCTCATCTTCCAGGTAGCTTTGGGCCACCCGTAACGCATTCTCCGCGCCCGCTCGTGAACCGCTCAGGATCAGGATGTCATCCGCGTAGCGGACGATCCGGTGACCCCGGGCTTTCATGAACTGGTCGAAGGCGTCCAGATAGACGTTCGCAATCAGCGGGCTGATCACGCCGCCCTGCGGGCTTCCCAGCTCCGTTTCTTCAAGGTGGTACCCCACCATCACGCCGCTTTCCAGGAACTGGCGCAGCAGTGACAGGACACTGCCGTCCGTGATCCGTTGGCGGAACTGGCGGATGATCAGGTCATGGTTGAGCGTGTCGAAGCATTTCGACAGGTCCATGTCCACAACCCAGTCACGCCGGTAGCGGCGGATAAACAACTCCGCCTTGCCGATGGCGTGATGACCACTGCGTCCCGGACGATACCCGTAACTCGACGGGTGGAAATCCGGCTCGAAGATCGGTTCGATAATACGGCGCAGCGCCTGTTGTACAACCCGGTCCCGAACCGTCGGAATGCCCAGCAGACGCTCACCGCCGTCATCCTTGGCGATGGCTACGCGCCTGACTGGTTGCGCCCGATAGCGCTTTTCCTTCAGCTCGAGCAACAGGCACGACAGCTCCACCTCCAGATTCGCCTCAAACGCACCCAGGCTCTGCCCATCGATTCCGGCCGCGCCCTTGTTGCGCTTGATGTGTCTGAAGGCTTCATACAGGCGCTGTTTTGACAGCAATTGCCCGTACAGACTGTAGTATTTCCTCATGCCTGCTCATCTCTGTGGTGACGGCTTCGAGGATCGGTCTGGCTGCCGGTCTGTTTCAGGCGATCCGTCCGGGTACTAGCGCTCTGGCAATCTGCCGCCACGGTATCGCTCTACTCCCTTGTTCGGAGAACACCAGAGCCACTGCGTTCCCGCAGCACCCCGATGCACTTCCCTGCCCCGTCGGGCAGCTTGTGAACGCAGCGTCCACCTGTTCGCTCGTCGTCCGTCACTCTCGTTAATGACTTCCGCCCTTCGCATCCGACCAGAGCTTTTGACCCTGACCGGTCCGCTGAACCTCCGCCAGCGGTCATTCCGGTTTTGTCCTCCACGCTGTTACCAGGCTTCTCAGGCCGGAACTTCCTCACTACTACGGCTTCATCTGCCACCTCGCACCGACTGCGGCCTCGGCTTTCACCTTGCGCCATAGCCTCCGGCATCGCCGGATTCGGTGTCAGGCTTCCCCGGTTACTGCACCGGCTCCCTGTTAACGATGCCACCCTCAAACACAGCACAGGTCTGACTGAGTATCGGGCGTCGCGCTATTTTGCACGCTAACCCACCTGGACTGCCGAAGCAGGTTCACTTGCGTTGTGTACCGTTAACTTCCTATGGCTTCCTTCAGACCCCACCGTTGGCCAGTGACGCCCTTGCCAGTCGGATTGTCTTCCCCTCAGTCGGGGTGACGCCATCTTCTTTCAGATGGCCGGGTTTGCCGGCTTCGCCGGGCAAACAAAAGACACCGCCCGAAGGCGGTGTCGAAGGGCGTTCACGTCCACTTATCTCGACGGCGTGACTCAACTTGGCTTGGCTGCTGAAGGCTCACCGCTGCCGCCCGCTTTACGCGCGGCCAGTTCCTCTTCACTAACGGTCTGATCTTTAACCGCTTCATACCACAGGTTGTGGTGTTCTTTAGCCCAGGTTTCATCCACGTAGCCGGTGGTCATGCCTTCCAGCGCGCCTTCCGTACCTAATGTGCCGATGTAGATATGGCCCAGCGAGACGGCGGTCAAGCCCAGCGCGCCCACGGCGTGGATGATGTTGGCCCACTGCATGGTGTCGCGGCCCTGGTCAAAGTTGGGGAAGTCGAGCACGAAGCCACTCGCCACCACCAAAATGCCTACCGACGCTAGCAGCCAGTACCAGGCTTTTTCGCCACCGTTGGCAAAACCAGCATCTACATGGCCTTTGCCAATCATACCGCCGCCCTTTTTGAACCATACCCAGTCGTGCTTCTTGGGAATGTTCTCTTTGATCAGGCTAATCAGCATGATGACCAGCAGCACGCCAAAAATCGGCCCCAAGTAGTTGTGTAACACCTTGGACGCCGCGACCATCCAGCCCCAGACGGCATCGCCGAACAGCGTACGGAACACGAACTTGCCCAGCAGCAGGTTCAGCCCGGTCAGCGCCAGCGTGATGAACAGCGTCGCCACGGTCCAGTGCAGCGCGCGCATTAGCAGCGACCAGCGCAAGAGCTTGCGGCCCGTGCGCGGCTCTTCCAGGTATTTACGGCCAACGATGAAGTAAAACAGCGCAATCATCGCGGCCATGCCGCCGATGGCGATCAAGCCAAATGGCGATACCCAGCGATTGCGCAGAATCCGCCACGTTTCACCGCTGGCGTTGATCAGGTTGTAGTTACTCTCGTGACGTGAGTCACGGTAGTTCGGCCCTGTTTCACCGCTACGCACTTGGCGCCACTGATCTGCCGTAATACCGGGGGCAGCAGTGGTCATTTCGCGGTCTGGATCTGCCTGAGCCACGGCCATTTGCGTGACTACCAGGCTTGCCACTAACAGCACCAGCATCAGGCATACACGCCATCCGCGCTGCAACCAGCTAGCGGTGCCGCTAGGTGCCCGTGAGGACACCTTTGTCATGTTCAACGTTGTCATGACACGCCTCCTTACCCTTTACGGGCAGCATCATAGGCAAGGTTGTCAGAGCTAGCCTGAGGATTGTTTGACCACGCACCATCTTTATGGCCACGGTGTACCACGCGCTGGCGGAAGATATCGGCCACATCCTGCGCATCACCGGCCAGTAGCGCTTTGGTAGAGCACATTTCAGCACACAGCGGCAGTTTGCCTTCCGCGATGCGGTTGGAGCCGTACTTCTGGTACTCCTCTTCTTTGGTTTCCGCGGGGCCACCGGCACAGAAGGTGCACTTGTCCATCTTGCCGCGCTCGCCAAAGGCGTTCTGCTGGGGGAACTGCGGTGCGCCGAAGGGGCAGGCGTATAGGCAGTAACCACAGCCGATGCACAGGTCCTTGTCGTGCAGCACGATGCCATCGTCGGTTTTGTAGAAGCAGTCGGTAGGGCAAACCGCCATACAAGGGGCATCATCACAGTGCATACAGGCAACGGAAATGGACATTTCATCCGCTTCGCCGTCGTTCAGAGTCACTACTCGGCGGCGCTGGATGCCCCACTCGACGTCGTTGGCGTTCTTACAGGCGGTGACGCAGCCGTTGCACTCGATGCAGCGCTCGGCGTCACACATGAATTTCATTTGAGCCATGGTGTTCTCCTCTTGCCGATGCGGACATTGCCGCATCGGCCTGCTATCTGGTCGGGTCGCGCGTTATCGATCAAGCGCGCTCAATACGACAAATGGTGCACTTGGTCTCTTGCATCAGTGTCACCGGGTCGTAGCCGTAAGTGGTCGCCGTGTTGGCTGCCTCACCCTGAACATAGGGCGCCGTGCCTTCCGGGTAGCGATCATGCAGGTTCTCGCCCTGGAAGATGCCGCCAAAGTGGAACGGCATGAAGGCCACCTTGCGATCCACCCTGGGGGTGACCAGGGCTTTCACCTTGACGCGGCCGCCCTCGGCGCCTTCGACCCAGACATCGTCACCGTCACGTACGCCGATATCGTTGGCGTCGGCAGGGTTCATCTCGACGAACATTTCCTGTTGCAGCTCCGCCAGCCACGACATGGAGCGGGTTTCTTCGCCGCCCCCTTCATACTCGACAAGGCGACCAGACGTCAGAATGATCGGGTAATCCGCGCTGTTGTCACGATCCTGGATGGTTCGATAGAGCGTGGGCAGACGCATGATGGAGTCAAAGTCGTCCCACGTGGGGTAGCGCTCGACCAGGTCACGACGAGTGGTGTAGAGCGGCTCGCGGTGCTTCGGCACCGCGTCCGGGAAAGTCCACACCACGGCACGGGCCTTGGCATTACCATAAGGCGCACAGCCGTGTTCGATAGCAACGCGCTGGATACCGCCGGAGAAGTCGGTTTTCCAGTTTTTACCTTCAGCAGCCTCTTTCTCTTCGGCCGTCAGGTCATCCCACCAGCCCAGGTCTTTCAGCAACTGGTCGTTGAACTCCGGATAACCGTCGTCGATGTCGCCGCCTACCGGGGCCGAGCCTTCGGCCAGCAGGTTGACGCCGTTACGCTCGATGCCAAAGCGGGCGCGGAAGCCCATGCCGCCCTCCATCACGGGCACGCTGGTATCGTAGAGGTTCGGGGAGCCCGGGTGACGGAATTCCGGGGTGCCCCAGCAAGGCCACGGCAAACCGTAGTAGTCGCCATCGGCAGGGCCGCCCTGGGCACGCAGGTTCTCAAAACTGAAGGTGTGCCAGTTTTGCTGGTGCTCTTTCAAGCGCTCTGGGCTTTGGCCGGTGTAACCGACGGTCCACATACCTCTGTTAATTTCACGCAGAATATCTTCGATCAGCGGCTCGTCGCCGTTCATTTCATAGTTCTTGACCAGCTCATTACCGAAGCCCAGCTTGCGGGCAAACAGGTACATGATTTCATGGTCGGGCTTGGACTCGAACAGCGGTTCGAT
Source organism: Vreelandella sp. L-25 (assembly GCF_056857535.1). Classification (NCBI taxonomy): domain Bacteria; kingdom Pseudomonadati; phylum Pseudomonadota; class Gammaproteobacteria; order Oceanospirillales; family Halomonadaceae; genus Vreelandella; species Vreelandella sp. L-25. The sequence goes on along the minus strand of NZ_JBSXNH010000089.1, from coordinate 135,151 downwards.
GACTTGGTCACGCCACTGAATCGAGCGGTTGGTGGCAGTCACACTACCGGTGGTTTCAAACTGCGTGGCAGCGGGCAGCAGGTAGACGCCGTCGGTGCGGTCGTGCATGACGGACGCGACAGTGGGATAAGGGTCGACGATGACCATCATCTCCAGTTTCTGCATCGCCTTTTGCATTTCAACGCCGCGGGTTTGCGAGTTGACCGCGTGGCCCCAGTAGAACATCGCTTTCAGCGCGGTGCGCTGGGAGATGTTTTCGTCCTCTTCCAGCACGCCATCTACCCAACGGGAGACGGTAATACCGCTGGAGTACATGGGCTTGCCGTCGGCGTACTCGGTGTCGTCGAAGCGGCCTTTCAGCCACTCGTAGTCTACGTCCCACACATTGGCCCAGTGCTGCCAAGCGCCTTCTGCTAAGCCGTAGTAGCCCGGCAGTGAATCAGACCCCAGGCCCAAATCGGTGGCACCCTGTACGTTGTCGTGACCACGCAGGATGTTGGCACCGCCGCCAGACTTGCCGATGTTGCCCAGTGCCAGCTCCAGGATGCAGTAGGCGCGGGTGTTGTTGTTGCCGGTGGTGTGCTGAGTACCGCCCATACACCACACCACGCAGCCAGGACGATTGTCGGCCAGACGCTTGGCCACGTCGAACATCTCTGCTTCGGGCACGCCGGTAATGTCTTCGACGACGCTGGGTGGGAACTGGGCGACTTCGGCCCGCACGTCGTCCATGCCGTACACGCGCTGGTTGATGTACTCGCTATCTTCCCAGCCGTTTTCGAAGATGTGCCACAGCAAGCCCCAGATGTAGGCCACGTCAGAACCGGGGCGAATGCGCACGTACTTGTTGGCTTTAGCAGCGGTGCGGGTAAAGCGCGGGTCCGCGACGATGATGTCGCAGTTGTTGCGCTCCTTGGCGATCAAAATGTGCTGCATGGCCACCGGGTGGGCTTCACTGGGGTTGGAGCCAATGAAGAGCATCGATTTGCTGTTATGCATATCGTTGAGCGAGTTGGTCATCGCTCCGTAACCCCAGGTATTCGCAACGCCCGCCACAGTGGTGGAGTGGCAAATACGCGCCTGGTGGTCGGTGTTGTTGGTGCCCCACATGGAGGCGAGCTTGCGCATCAGGTACGCCTGCTCGTTACTGAACTTGGCCGACCCCAGCCAGTAAACGCTGTCGGGGCCGTGGGCGTCGCGCAGTTCCAGCAGCTTGTCGCCAATCTCATTGACGGCGTCGTCCCAGCTCAGGCGCTGCCATTCACCGGCGACCAGTTTCATCGGGTACTTCAGGCGGCGAGTGGAGTGGCCGTGCTGGCGGAGCGACGCACCTTTGGCACAGTGAGCGCCACGGTTGATCGGGTGGTCGAAGGCGGGCTCTTGCTTGGTCCAGATGCCCTCTTGAACCTCGGCATACACACCGCAGCCCACCGAGCAGTGGGAGCAGATGGTGCGCTTCGTTTCTACCGGGGAGTCGAGCACCGGCGTTTTATCAGCCGCTTCAGTGCGCTGCATCATCGGCGCGCCCATGAAGCCTGCCGCTGCCACCCCACCGGTGGCCACACCCGTGCGCTTTAGGAACTGACGACGGGAAATACCCAACCCAGTGGTAGCGGGGGTGTTCGTTTTGCGAGTTAGACGCATGGCAAATCTCCTGGCAGTTCGCCGTCAGTCACGCAGCGAGGCGTAGTAGGCACGAACGTGATCCGTCTCGCGGTAATTCACCGTCTGGGCTTCACGTTGACTGGGCGTCTTGTCGCTCGCCTGTACGAGGGTAACGTGACCGACCGCCGCTGCCGCACCTGCTGCTGCGGTGCCCAGGCCAACGGTCTTCATGAACCGACGCCGTTCAGGGTTATGTGACGTGTGCATAGGGTTCTCCACTGTCATGCTTGTTATGCGTGGGCCGCTGGCCCGGCTATTCACTGACCGCGAACCAGGGTCAGGTCACGAGTCGTACTGGCTGATGGGCGGCTCGGTCGCTGATACGCGCCTGCTCGCTCTCCATGAAGGCACTGCCTAGCGCGCCCAGCGCGGCATAGAAGGCAGTCTCCACGTCAGCCACATCGTCGAAGCAGCGCTTTGCCCAGGGGGCCAAGTGCTGCTGAAAAAAAGCTACCTGCTCATGTGCCTGGGCTTCTACCAGCATGCCCATGACTTCACACACGGCGGCAAGGTGATCCTCGGGCTCATGGGTGCGTTCACTGCGCTCGAAGCCCAGCACCCTCAGGTCACGGCGCAGCGCCACCAGCGCGGCTTCCATGAGCTCGCCGTTGCGGTACCAGGATGCATAGGGCACAACGTCGCCTTGAATGACGCCTACTAAGTGGCGGAAATGCGCACGCTTCAGGCTGTCCACATCGCTTTGGCCTGCCGCTTCTGACAACGCGGCCCAGCATTCAGCAATGCGGCTGCCATCTTGCTCAATATCGAGACTTTCCAACCACGCCAGTAGCTCGCTGTCGGGGGCCTGACGCAGCAGGCTAGCGAACAGCTGGTAGATATCCATTCGCAGCGCATCGGTTTCACTTAGCGTCGGCATTGCATCGCTCATTGCTTTACACCTTTAGTTGCGCTTCAGGGTCACGAGCCATGGTTTTCCACACGTCTTTCACCCGACAGTCTTCACACATTTCTAAGCGCGTCATGGCATCACCGGCAAAGTAAGGGTGGTTGGCCAGCTTGGCTTTAATGGTGGCAACGGTGCTGGCGGTGGCAAACGGCTTACCGCAGCTAATACATTCGAAAGCCGCCTCTTCGTGGCAAATATGCCGCGTTTCGCGCGCAGGTGCCGCGAGGAAGCCTGGCTCCAGCGTGATGGCGTCTTCAGGGCAGGCCTGTTCGCAGAGCCCGCACTGTACACAATCGGCTTCCAGGAAGCTAAGCGCGGGGGTATTACCGCCGGATTTAAGCGCAGGCGTTGGGCAATTGCTGACACAGGCGTGGCACAGCGTACAGGCCGCGCTATCGACATTAATGCCGCCGTAAGCCGCCCCTTGAGGCATGGCGTGGCGCTCACCGCTGGGAGCCCCCAGTTCAGCCAACCGCGCTAGCACAACGTTTAGGCGAGCACGCTTATTAGGCTCATTAAAGCTCAATGGCGTCTCGGTGAGCGGTGTTAGGCTGGGCAGCGCATCTCGCTCGCCCTCGGCATCTACCGACAGTAGCTTAATACGCGCGGCGTCGTGGCCTAGCGCGGCCAGCAGACTATGAGCCTGAGTGATTTGATGCTCTAAAAATGCGCTGAGCCGATTCGGCATGTCGTCGTGAAGCTGAATGCGCACTTCAGAAGCGCCGCTGGCGAGCGCCGTCAGCCACTGGTCGTGGCCCGCCGCGCCCAGCTCTTCCAAGGGGGCATCAATGATGTGACCCGGCGTGGTAATGCCTGCAACACGCTCAGCTTCCAGCGAGTCATGGGTAATAAAGCGCAGCACCGGCACCTCGCCACCGGCTTCCCGATAGGCGGTTAGCCAGTTGGCCAGAGTATCCTGCTGACGGCGGGTTTCCGGCAGGCGAAACTCGATGGCACCCGTAGGGCACGCACTGGTGCAACTGCCTACGCCTTGGCAAAGGAAAGGATCAATCTCAATGCGCGACTCAATGCGGCCTTGGATGCTAGAAATCGCATCCGCCGGGCAGACGTCGAGGCAGCGAGTGCAACCGACGTTACCACTGGAAGAGTGGGCGCAAAGATCGGTATTGACCTGGAAATAGCGCGGTTTATCGAACTCACCGACCAGCTCCGTCACGCTCTCTAACACGTCGGCACGCTCAGCTTCCTGGCGCTCCCACGCGAGGCGCAGGTAGCCCGGCGGGGGCAGTTCCCAAGAAGCGACGTTAAGTGCTCCCTCCGAAAGGTCCAGCACTACGTCAAACACGTCCCGCTCAATCAGCGCTTGGGCAAGATTGAGAGAGTCACCATCGTCTTGGCTCAGAGTGGCACGAAAACCACCCAAATGACCCGCGATGTTAAGCTGTGACTGTTGATGCGCACTCAGCACTTGAGCGATCAGCGGCTCGCTGGCGACGGGAAGATCAACGGCCTCATCTGTGGTCAGCATCGTGAGGGACGCTAATCCTCGCCCCTGAAGCACTCGTGCCGCTTGAGTCACTGACGGCGCACTACCGAGCAACAGCACATGACCGCGGCTGTGGTAGGTCACGTTGGCAGGCGTTAAATTCACCGGCCATGAGATACGCCGACGCACCGCTTCACGAGCGGCGACGTTGCGCTGGTCGTCAATCGACGCCAGTTGGATTCGTTGGTTCATGCATTCTCACGGTCAAGAGGTCGTTTTTGTTATAATTAGAGATTAGATTTTGTCATCTCACCACGGATGACTTTCGGCGTTATAACGACATAGCTTCTTGTATCAGGGTATGGCGAAAACAGCTTTTTTGCCACTTCCTTTGGTCGTACCGCTGTCAACACAAGCCCGCCATACTTACCATAACCCACTGATTCAAAAAGCTAACTGTCTTTTCTTCGCTCTCCTGGAGCGTGATCAGGATAATCAGACTGGTCGTCTGGCGAGGCACTTTGTACAAAACTGTCATCACTTGTGCAAGCGCTCACCTGCTCAGGCGGGCTTTCAGCCGCTACTTTTTCGCTGTATTCAGCGTCTTTTTGTGCCGAATCTTCCAGCTTCTCTAAGGTCTCTTCCGCCTTATTGGCCCAACGCCGCAGCTTGCCCGCTAGCTCGCTGGCCACGGGCTTTAACTGTTGAGTGAAGTCGGCGTCGTAATCATCCAAACCATCGCGCACATTGTAGTTACCGGTGGCCCAGAGCCTACGCAGGGCACGGCGGCGCAGCGCAGCACTGACGCCAGGCACCATAAAGGCGCTGAAGTCGCTGCCTGCAGGCAAGGTGTCTGGGTCGGGCAACGTGTGGTCCAGGCTGCCCGGCAGGGGCGGAGCTGCGGCCTCTTGCTCGTCTACCGCTGAGGAGGAGGCATCTATGCCGTCAGACTCAGGCGCGTGCGTCTCCACTTCCAACTGAGGCTCTATCGGCTCCACCGGCTGACTGTCATCACTCTCATGTTCAATGCCGCGCTTTTTACGCGACCAGCGCTCCAAACGGCTCACTGTGGCTGCTCCTTGGTCGGGATCTCTTTGCCACGCCCGGCCCCTTTGCGTTTTTTCTTGCGGGTTTCCATCGGCGCTTCACCGTGGCGCGCGAGATAGTGCTCTATCCACACCTGAATCGCCATCGGCATCGCAGCTTCTAATACTTGCTGCTCGCCATCCAGCCAGCCTGCGGCCACATCCTGGCTGGCGGTGATCGCATCGGGCTTCGGGGTTTGCCCGGTGAACCCGGCACGCACGAACAGGCGCGGCGTCGGCGCGGTGAGGTTAAATCGATAGGCGGCTCGCTCGGTCATATAGAGCTGCAGGTTGAGTACGCACTCCCCTTGGTCCCCCGGCACTAGCTCTGCAATGCGCCACTGGGTCAGCGTGAAACTTCGCACCTGCTTGGGCTCGGCGACTAAGGTAACGCTTAATGCGCGTAAACTATCACTCATGGGTTTCACCACCTTAGACCTTGAACGGGTAGACAAGTAAGCCTTTTGAGCGCCATCATCGTCAACTCAGACTATTTTACTCAACTATTATGATCTTGTGCGCCGTGTTTGCGTCAGCCACACAGCGTTTTGGTATCAGTGAGGATTGCGGATGCCCGCCCTTCAGTTAAGCCGAGCCCGCTTACCGGCCACGACCACCATTGATGTCATGGATGCCTACGGCGACACTCGCCCCCAGGCCATTGCCGCCGAGCGTGCGCTTACGGTGTATCTTAACAAGCGTGAAATTGTCACCCTGATGACGCTAGGCGATGACCCCGAGGCACTAGTGGTAGGCTACCTGCGCAACCAGGGGCTATTAAGAAGCGTCGAGGACTTAACCGCCGTTCAAGTCGATTGGGAAGTAGAGGCTGCGGTGATCGTTACCCGCCACCTGCCGGATGACTTGGAAGCGCGCCTTAGCACGCGCACTGTCACAACGGGCTGCGGTCAGGGCACGGTGTTTGGTAAACTGTTGGAGCAAACTTCTCTCACAGCGCTGCCTGAGACACCGCTGGCCCAATCGACGCTCTATCAACTGTTGACCAATTTGAACACCTATAACGACACCTACCGCAGCGCGGGCGCGGTACACGGCTGCGCGCTGTGCCACCAAGCTCAGGTGCTGGATTTCGTCGAAGACGTGGGCCGCCACAACGCCGTGGACACACTGGCGGGTCGCCAGTGGCTTAACCAAGCCGATAGCCGTAGCGCCGATATTTTCTACACCACGGGCCGGCTAACATCGGAAATGGTGCTGAAAGTCGCGCAAATGGGCATTAGCGTACTGGTATCGCGTTCAGGCGTGACACAGAAAGGCGTAGAGCTGGCCGAGCGTTTCGGCGTAATGCTGATTGCCCGTGCGAAGGGGAAAGGCTTCCAAGCTATTAACGCCGCTGGCCGCTTGACACTGGACGCGATTCCCCCCAAGCCGCCGAGCGCGCGCTCGTCCAAGGAGGCAGGCATATGATCGCCAAGCACGAACTGACTGGCATGATCCTCGCGGGCGGAGAAGGCCGTCGCATGGGTGGCCGTGATAAGGGCCTAGAGCCATTTGCCGGACTGCCGCTGGTGGCACACACCGTCAAGCGTTTCGAAGGCCAGGTACATGAGCTGGTGATTAACGCCAACCGTAATAGCGATGCGTATGCGCTGTTTGCCGACCGTGTGATTGAAGATGCCGAAGGCGGCTTTAAAGGCCCGCTGATGGGTATTTACAGCGGCCTGCGTGCGGCTCAAACTCCGTGGCTGCTGGTCGCACCCTGCGACTCCCCTGCACTGCCCCACGATTTGGTGGCGCGCATGGTCGCAGGTATTACCCAGGAGGGTGTCGAGCACGATATCGCCGTGGCGTTTGATGGCGAGCGCCTGCACCCCGTCGTCGCGCTGCTACGTACGTCGCTGGCTGACGACTTAGCGGCCACCCTGGCCGAAGGCGAGCGTAAAATCGATCGCTGGTACGCGCGCCACGCATGGTGCCGGGTGGATATGTCTGACTGCCCTGAAGCGTTCGCCAACCTCAATACTGAAGAGGAGAAAGCCCGCTTGGAGCTGGCACTGACAACGCCTTCCCAGGAGACGCCATGAGCCTGTCGTGTTTTGAACTGGGCGAGCAGATGCTCAGCGTCGATGCCGCCCGTGATGCGCTGATGACGCTGGTTGAGAAATCGGTAGCGGTAGAACAGGTGGCACTAGCTAGCGCCTACGGACGCAGGCTGGCGACTGATATCACTGCGCCTATTAACGTGCCACAGAATACCAATGCGGCGATGGATGGCGTTGCCTTATCCTGGCCAAAGCAGCCGCCCTTTCAAACCCAATGGCCTGTTGCGGGCGATGCCTTCGCCGGGCAAGCGTTTGAGGGTGAGGTGCCCTCTGGCCAGTGCGTACGCATCACCACCGGCGCGCCGCTGCCCAGCGGCACCGATACGGTGATTATGCGTGAGCAGCTCATTGAGGGCGACGACAGCGTCACTATCGATGCGCCAGAGCGGGTCAGTGTTGGGCAGCACGTTCGCCAAGCCGGAGAAGATATTGCCAAAGGGGCCGTTGCATTGACGGCGGGCACACGGCTGGATGCTGCCAGCATGGGGCTGGTGGCCTCGTTAGGCTATGCCGAGGTCGACGTATACCAGCGCCCTAAGGTCGCGATTTTTTCTACCGGCAACGAAGTCACCCCGCCGGGAGAGCCGCTCCCCAGCGCCGGGATCTACGACACCAACCGCTTCACCCTGATTGGCATGCTTAGCGAGCAAGGGGCCGAGGTGGTGGATTTAGGTATTCTGCCCGACGACCCGCGCGCTATTGAGCAAGCGCTTGCGGAAGCAGCGGCGCAGTGTGACCTTGTGATTACCAGCGGCGGCGTATCCGTGGGCCACGCGGACTACACCCGCGCTGCGCTGGAAAAGCTCGGACGGCTGGCCTTTTGGCGGGTGGCGCTACGTCCTGGCCGCCCGATGGCCTGCGGCCAACTGAGCGACTCCCGCACGCCGTTTGTGGGGCTACCCGGTAATCCGGTGGCGGTGATGGTGACGTTCAGCCAGTTTGTGGTGCCGCTTTTGCAACGGCTGCAGGGGCAGCTGCCTTTTCCGCCCTTACGACTCACAGCGATTGCCCAAACACCGCTAAAAAGCCGCCTGAAGCGCACCGACTTTCTGCGTGGCATTTATACTTGTGATGAGCAGGGCGTGCTACATGTGCGCAGCACAGGTGCCCAGGGCTCGGGTATTTTGACTTCCATGGTGATGGCCAACTGCTTAATTGAACTTGGCGATGACCAAGCAGACGCTCAACCAGGCGAGGCGGTCTGCATTCAACCCATAACGAGCTGGCAATGACCGAACAACTGATTGACGATTTTGGCCGCCGTGTCCGCTATGTACGCATCTCCGTGACGGACCGCTGCGACTTCCGCTGCGTGTACTGCATGAGCGAGGAGATGACGTTTCTCCCCCGCGCGCAAGTGCTCACGCTGGAAGAGCTTGCCATGGTGGCGCGCGCCTTCACCGAGCTTGGCGTCGAGAAGATCCGCCTGACCGGCGGCGAACCGCTAGTGCGCAAAGGGATTGAGCAACTGGTGGACGAGATTGGCGCCCTACCGGGGCTGGACGATTTCACCATGACCACCAACGGCGCCAGCCTGCGCAAGCACGCCAAGCGGCTGTATGACGGCGGCCTGCGTAGGCTCAATATCAGCCTGGACTCCCTCAACCCCGAGCGCTTTAAGCAGCTGACGCGCACCGGCGACTTAGCCAAGGTGATCGACGGTATCCACGCCGCCAAAGAGGCGGGCTTCAAGCGCATCAAGCTAAACGCAGTGATCTTGAAGGGGCGCAACGAAGACGAAGTGCTCGACTTGGTGACCTTTGCCCGTCAGGAGGGCCTCGATATTAGCTTTATCGAGGAGATGCCGCTGGGCGATGTGTCGGACCACTCCCGGGCAGAGACCTTCTACTCCAGCGACGACGTTCAGGCGTTGATCGAAACACGCTACCCGCTGATGCCCACCACAGAGAGCACACCAGGGCCGTCGCGCTACTTCAAAATGGCCGACAGCGACAGCCGGGTGGGCTTTATCTCGCCCCATAGCCATAACTTCTGCGATAGCTGCAACCGCGTACGGGTCACCGTGGAAGGCCGCCTGCTGCTCTGCCTGGGTAATGAGCACTCGGTGGACCTGCGCGCCGTATTGCGCCGCCATCCTGGCGATATGCAGGCGCTCAAAACCGCCATTATCAATGCGCTGCCGCTCAAGCCCGAACGCCACCACTTCACCACCGATGGCGACGTGCAGGTGGTGCGTTTTATGAACATGACCGGAGGTTAACCGTTGGCAGCCGCTTCACGCGTTCCCGTTCACATCGTCACCGGCTTTTTAGGTAGCGGCAAAACCACGCTTATCCACAGCCTGATCGAACAAAAGCCTGTGGATGAGAAGTGGGCGATTTTGGTCAACGAATTTGGTCAGATCGGCATTGATCAGGCGATGTTTGATACGCGCGATGATGTGGTAGTGAAAGGGTTGCCCGGCGGCTGCCTATGCTGCCAACTAGCGTTCGTGCTCCAGGCGGCGCTGGTCAATTTATTAGCGCGTAGCAAGCCCGACCGGGTGATTATCGAGCCATCGGGCCTTGGTCATCCAGCGGGGTTATTAGATTTACTGCGCGGCGAGGCGTTTCAAGACGTGGTGGCGGTGCAGGATATCATCGCCACGCTTGACCCACGCCGATTGGATGAAGCCCGCGTGCGCGAGCACGACACGTTTCAGGACCAGCTCCACATGGCCGACGCCATCGCCATCACCATGGGCGAGCAGGCAAGCAGCGCCCAGCATCAACAAGCGCAGCAGTTTATCGGCACGCTATGGCCGGCCCGTAAATGGGTGTACACCGTTGAGGAAGGGGTGCTGCCGGTGTCGCTCATCTTGGACAGCGGCCAGGCGCGCCAACAAGATCAGCCTGCGATGCCTGCCGAGCATCAGGCTCTGGCAGCCGGCCCTAGCCTAGAGGGGGCTTTTTTCGATTTTCCGCCCCCTCCTGGCCAGCCCCAACAGCAAACCGCCACTGCCCTGGGTTACACCAGTACGGGCCTGCGCTGGCACCCTACCGAGCGATTCGACCTCGACCATCTCGCCCATTGTGTTGGCGAGCTGCCCGCGACGGCGCGGGTAAAGGGAGTGTTCCACACCACCGACGGCTGGAAACGGTTCAACCGCGCAGACGGCGCGCTCAGCGTTGCCAGCAGCGCCTGGCGGCAGGACTCACGGCTTGAGGTCATTACCCCCGACGCCATTGAGCACCAGCCACTCATCGCGTCACTGCACGCACAGCTGGCCAGCTCACGGGCGTGAGTGCGCTGACACCATCGCCTCAATCTCGCCGACCGGGGCCGGACGGCCAAACAGATAGCCCTGAAAGGCGTGACAGCCATGGGCCATCAGCCACGCCTGCTGCGCTTCCACTTCCACCCCCTCGGCAATCACATCCAGGTTTAAGCTCTTCGCCAGGGCAATGGTACTTTCCACAATCGCCGCGTTTGCTTTGCTCTCGAGCACTTGCTGCACAAAGGATTGGTCAATTTTCAGCTGGTCCAACGGCAGTTGGGCCAAGTAAGCCAGCGACGAGTAGCCGGTGCCGAAGTCGTCCAGCGAGAAACGAACGCCCAAGGCTTTTAGACTGAGCATTTTATCGCGTGCATCGTCACGCGCCTCTACAAACAGCGTTTCAGTGACTTCTAATTTCAGCTGCTCTAGCGGCGCTTGAGTGCGCTGAAATACCTGCTCGACCCGCTGCAGAAAGTTGTTCTCGCGGAATTGTAGTGGGCTGATGTTCACCGAAATCGTGAGCCTATTCAGCAGCGGCGAACCTGCCCACTGGGCTAACTGCTGGCAAGCCTCTTCCAGCACCCACTCCCCGACATCATTAATCAGCCCTGTGCTCTCTAGCAGCGGTATAAACTCGCCCGGCGAGACTAACCCACGCTCAGGGTGCTGCCAGCGCAGTAGGGCTTCAACGCCTATTAATCTACCCCGACGATCAACCTGAGGTTGGTAATGCAGCCGCCATTGCTGATGCTCAAGCGCTTGGCGAAGCTCCGACTCTAGTTTTACCTTAGCTAGCAGTTTTGCCTGCATGGAAGGGTCAAAAAAGCGCACTGCTCGTCGGCCGCTGGCTTTCGCTTGAGAAAGTGCCATATCTCCCTGTTGAAGGTAGTCGTCTGCGCTGCGCTGGCTATCTGCGATGATCGTAATACCTACGCTAGCGGTGACTAACGCACTCTCTTCCCCCACGCTGATCGGCTCATCCAGCGCCGCCAGCAGCTTATACGCGATATGTTCAGCCAGTTGCTGAGTTTGCCGTGGGCTACCATCAATCCCTTCAATCAGCACCGCAAACTCGTCGCTTCCCAACCTTGCCAAGGTGTCAGTATCTCGCAGCATTCGCCCAAAGCGCCGGGCAACACTTTGCAACAGCTGGTCGCCCGCATGGTGGCCTAGGGTATCGTTAACATGATTAAAGTTATCAATATCGATCAGGATTAACGCGCCGCAGCGCTGATGGCGGTTCAGCTCTTTTAGCGCTGTGCCAATACGGTCAATAAACAGCCGCCGGTTAGCGAAACCCGTAATGGGGTCATAAAAAGCAAGCTGGTGGATCTCCTGCTCGGCCGCCTTGCGCTCACTGATATCACTCATCGTGGCAACGTAGTTCGTGAGGTTACCGTCGGCATCATACACTGCACTAATCGTCAGCCACTCAGGGAACAGCTCGCCGTTTTTACGCTGATTCCAGATCTCTCCTTCCCAGTTACCCGTTGCCATAACGCTACGCCACAGCCGACGATAAAACGCAGCGTTATGGTGGCCGGAACTAAACATACGCGGGTTTTTGCCAATCACCTCCTCATCGCTGTAACCGGTAATACGCTTAAAAGTATCATTAACCTTCAGAATATTGCCCCGCGCATCGGTCACCATAATGCCTAAATGCGCCTGGAATGCCGCAGCGGCGATTTGCAGTTCAACCTCGGCTTGCTTCGCGTCGGTAATATCGCGGGTCACAGAAAGCACTCCTTCAAAGTATTTTGCTTTGCTTGCCAAGGGGCTAACAGTGGCATGAAAGTAACGTTGCTGTTGGCCTAGCATTAGCGGGTATTCAAACGTCGCCACCTGACGGGTTTGCTGAACTTGATGAAAGATGGCGTCAAAGGTGTTTGCCAACGCGGGGGGGAAACACCTGCTGATAGTGCAATCCTAGCGCTTGCTGGCTACCCAAGAGTAGCTTGTCCTTTACGATGGCATGGATAACAGTGGAAGATACACCACCGCGACTCTATGGGCGCAATGCCAGATAGTGACGCTTCGCTTTTTTGATGTATATCAATTTTTTGTTAAACGCAATGCAGCAACCCCCTCTTTTTTCCTGATCAAGAGACAGTTATGGCATCACTAGGCCAAATGAGCGACTACGAAATACGCCTGATCCGCATTTTTAAGACGGTCGTTGAGTGCGGCGGTTTTACCGCTGCGGAAACCACCTTGGGGATTAGTCGCTCGGCCATTAGCCAGCATATGAACGACCTGGAGGGGCGTCTGGGGTTTTCCCTATGTCAGCGAGGACGCGGCGGATTCAGCCTAACAGAAGAGGGGAAAGAGATTTATCAGGCAGGGCTAACGCTGCTTACGGCGCTGGAGACCTTTAAAAGTGACGTTAACGCGCTGCATCACACTATCAAAGGCGAATTGAATATCGGTATTACCGATAACCTCGTCACGCTACCCGCCATGGATGTGACCCATGCGTTGGCAGCACTCACCGCCCCTCATCACGAGGTAACGGTCCATATTCATATGGAGCCATCGGACGCGGTGATTCGCGGCGTGATGGATGGTCACCTGCATGTGGGGGTAGTGCCTGCGGTGAATTTGCCCACCAGTTTAGAAACACGGCTGTTGTACGACGAACCTTCTTACTTATACTGCTCCGCCGAACATCCCCTGTTCAGCGTGCCCGATGAGGCATTGAGCCTTGCACAAATCGCCAGCCACCCGGCGATTCGCCCGCGCTACCCCCTACCTGATGCTGCACGCCAAGCCCACGAAGCACTCAACCTACAGGCTTCTGCCTCGGACCGAGAAGGGGCCGCCTTTCTGATTTTGACCGGACGCTTTATGGGCTTTCTACCCGAACATGTCGCCGAGCAGTGGGTGGCAGCTGGCAAGATGCGCGCGCTTCACACCGCTACTCAGCACTACCGCATCCCGTTTGTACTGATTACCCGCCATGACCGCCGCCCCAACCGCGTGGTGGATGCGTTTTTGGGGTTTATCAGTGGGGGGGGGCTAAGCCTGACAAAGCTCGGCTAATTGCCGAGCTTTGTCATACAGCCACTATCATCGACAGCCGATCAGGATTGCTCTGTCACCTCGCTGGCCATCACTGGCGCAGGCCCCGCCTTTGGAGATGACGCCAATACCTGGCTTGCGACGTAGTAAACAATCGCCCCCAGCGCGGAGCCAGTGAACCAGCCGTAGTCATAGAACCAGTTCATCGTGCCGGTTAACAGTGACAGTAAGGTCAGCACAACAGGAACCCCGAAAGCGATAAAACCGGCCATGTTGACCGCAGGATAGGCGTGACTATCCAGGTACAGGCTGGGTACATCCAGGCGCTGCTTTTTAATCAGGAAGTAGTCCACCGCCATAATGCCCGCAATGGGGCCTAACAGACTGGAGTAACCCAGCAGCCAATTGGAGTACATCTGCTCAAGAGACACTCCAGGAGGAATGATGCCTGCCTTTTGTAACAGGTCATAGCCCATCAGCAGCACTCCCACCGCACCGGTTATCAGCACGCCACGCGTCTGGTTGATCACTTTTGGCGCTATGTTCTGAAAATCATTGGTAGGTGAGACGATATTAGAAGCGGTGTTGGTCGAAATAGTGGCAATAATGATCAATAACATCGCCATAATGACCCAGAAGGGGCTGTCGATATAACCGATTAACCTCACCGGATCTGCAACGGTTTGCCCTACTAGCGATTCAGACGCAGCGGTTAGCACAACCCCAAGGGCAGCAAAGAAGAACATCGTCAGCGGTAGACCAATAATTTGACCTGCAATTTGATCTTTTTGGCTTTTGGCAAAGCGGCTGAAGTCAGGAATATTTAGTGAGAGAGTCGCCCAAAAACCCACCATGGCGGTCAAACCGGCAAAGAAATAACCATAAACGGAAGCCCCCTCAGGGCGCGATGGCGGTTGAGCCAGCAGCTCGGTCATCGACATATGCGGCCACGCCCACATCATCAGGCCAACGCCTACGGCCAACAGCAGCGGTGCAGCCAGCGTTTCCAGCCACTTAATCGACTCCGCTCCGCGAATGACCACATACAGGTTCATCGCGCCGAAAACAAAAAAGCCAATCACCTCCCCCACGCCACCCAAAGCAGCCCAGGCAGGAATTAGCTCCGACAGCAGCAAATGGATAGCTAAACCACCAAACATGGTTTGAATGCCGAACCAGCCGCAGCCCACCAGCGCACGTACTAGGCACGGCACATTCGAGCCCAAAATACCGAAGGATGAGCGCAATACCACCGGAAAAGGAATCCCGAACTTAGTGCCAGGAAAGGCATTCAGCGTCAGTGGAATCAGTACGATGACGTTGGCCAGCAGGATGGCAAAGAGCGCCTCCCCCACGCTCAAGCCGAAGTAGGCGGTTAGCACCCCACCCAGCGTATACGTGGGCACGCAGATCGACATCCCCACCCATAGCGCCGCGATATTCCACTTACTCCAGGTACGCTCACTTGCCTGGGTAGGTGCAATATCTTTATTGAAGCGGGGACTATTACGCACGTCCTCACCAACATTAAGTTCAATCAACCCCTCTCTGTCTACCATCTGGGTTCTTGAGCCAGTCATTTTATTCTCCTCAGCAGCGACATTGCCGACCGCAGGTACGGGTTCAGCTTTTGTCGCAGCAATAAGCATGCCTAAACTGAAGACAGGATCGTTAACTTATTGAACAAAAAGCTGACTTGATCGACAGATAGGCAGTCACTACCTACGCGCTTGTTATTGTTTTCGCCAATGTATAGCAAACCCACTAAAAACCTTAGTTCGTTAAAAAAATATTGCACCATAAAAGCACCATAAAAAGTGCACAAACCAGTCAATGAAAAATCAAATTACTGATTTTAAAAGAATTTAAAAACCACCAAATATGTGCAAACACTCACTAAATTAGCAAAAAAAGATCACATAAAAAATAAAAACAAATAAAATCAATTGGTTAATAGATAGCCGCACACCCCATAAAAAAACCTTGAAAAGTGACTACGTAAAGGTCTATGTTCAAAAAGCTGTCAAATATGACAACTTTTACTCATAACAATAAACATTTGGCTTTAAGCCGATGTCACTACACGCCAAGCGACCGCCGTATTTGCTAATCCGTATTAGCAATACATGGTTTTACCTGACCGTTAATCACCGTTATGCGCTAGCAGACGGTTGGTGCGTATGACACGAGAGGGCTTTGTATGCAGAAGATGAAAATCGGCCTGGTTCAAATGGGCCTAAAAACCAGTACCGACCTGGAACCCGCCGCTATTCGAGACACAATGAACGAAGCGCATCTGCCGCTGATAAAACAAGCCGCTGAACAAGGTGTGCAAGTACTGTGCTTCCAGGAAGTGTTTAATCAACCCTACTTTTGCCCCAGCCAGGACAGCAAATGGTACGCCGCTGCCGAGCGGGTGCCGGAAGGCCCCACCTGCCAGATGATGCAGAAGCTCGCCGCCGAACACCGTATGGTGATCATCGTCCCTATCTATGAAGAGACCGAGACCGGCGTTTACTACAACACGGCAGCGGTGTTCGACGCTGACGGTAGCTATCTGGGCAAATACCACAAAACACACATTCCCCAAGTGGCTGGCTTTTGGGAAAAATTCTTCTTTAAGCCTGGCCAATCTAACTGGCCGGTGTTCGATACCGCCTACGGCAAGATCGGCGTGTATATCTGCTATGACCGCCACTTCCCTGAAGGCTGGCGAGCACTGGCCCTTAACGGTGCCGAAGTGATCTTCAACCCCTCCGCGACTGTGGCCGGGCTATCCCAATATTTATGGGAGCTTGAACAACCCGCCTCGGCCGCCGCTAACGGCTGCTTCATCGCTGCCATCAACCGCGTGGGCAGCGAAGCGCCTTGGAATATCGGCGACTTTTACGGCTCCAGCTACATCGTTAACCCACGCGGCAAAATCGAAGCCCAGGCCAGCGAAACGGAAGACGAGCTGCTGGTACACGAGATCGATTTAGACATGGTGCGCGAGGTGCGCAACAACTGGCAGTTCTTCCGTGACCGCCGCCCGGAAACCTACACCCGCTTAACCGACGGCGAATAAGCCCCTCAGTCAATTATCCCAGGAGTGAATCATGAGTTTATTGATCAAGGGCGGCACCGTCGTCACCCACGCCGACACCCACCGCGCTGACGTGCTCTGCGTCGATGGAAAAATCCACGCCATTGGCACCGATTTAGACGTGCCGGAAGGCTGCGAGATTGTCGATGCCAGCCACCAATTGGTGATGCCCGGCGGTATCGACCCCCACACCCATATGCAGATGCCGTTTATGGGTGCGGTGGCCAGCGAAGATTTCTACACCGGCACCGCCGCGGCTATGGCAGGGGGCACCACGACCATCATCGACTTTGTGATCCCAAGCCCCGGCCAGTCGCTGCTGGAAGCGTTTAACACCTGGCAAGGCTGGGCCGAAAAAGCCGCCACCGATTTCGCTTTCCACGTGGCGATTACCTGGTGGGATGAGAGCGTCAAAGAAGAGATGGGGACGCTGGTGCGGGAGCACGGCGTTAACAGCTTCAAGCACTTCATGGCCTACAAGGGCGCGATCATGGCCACCGACGATATCCTGGTGGAGAGTTTTTCCCGCTGCTTGGAGCTGGGTGCAGTACCCACCGTTCACGCAGAAAACGGCGAGCTGGTCTACCACATGCAGCAAAAGCTGCTCGCCCAGGGGATGACCGGGCCAGAAGCGCATCCGCTTTCCCGACCACCTCAGGTGGAAGGCGAAGCCGCCAGCCGGGCGATTCGTATTGCCAGCACCCTGGGGGCGCCGGTTTATTTGGTACACGTTTCCACCAAGGACGCGGTGGACGAAATCGCCTACGCCCGCCAGCAGGGCCACCCGGTATTTGGCGAGTGCTTAGCGGGCCATCTAGTGATCGACGACAGCGTTTATCAAAACCCCGACTGGGCAACGGCGGCTGCCCATGTGATGAGTCCGCCCTTCCGCCCTAAGGGTCATCAGGAAGCGCTGTGGCACGGCCTTCAATCTGGAAACCTGCAAACCACCGCCACCGACCACTGCTGCTTCTGCGAAGAGCAAAAGGCCGCTGGGAAAGATGACTTCACCAAGATCCCCAACGGCACCGCAGGCGTGGAAGACCGCCTGGCCGTGCTGTGGGACGAAGGCGTGAATACCGGCAAGCTATCGCCCCAAGAGTTTGTCGCGGTCACCTCTACCAATACCGCCAAAATCTTCAACCTCTACCCGCGCAAGGGGGCGATCCAAGTGGGCTCCGATGCTGACATCGTGGTGTGGGACCCGAACGGTACGCGCACGATCTCCGCGAAAACTCACCATCAGAACGTCGACTTCAACATCTTCGAGGGCAAAACGGTGCGCGGCATTGCTCGCCACACCATTAGCCAGGGCAAGTGGACATGGCGGGACGGTGAACTCCATGCCGAGCGCGGCGCAGGGCGCTACTTAAAGCGCCCCGCCTACCCCGGCGTGTTCGAGCTGCTCGCAAAACGTGCCGAGCTGAATGCACCCGTGGCGGTAACTCGCTAATCCCAGCACCTACGAAGAACAGAGCAATGGAGAAACGACCGTGACCCATTCACTTGATCATCTGCCCAGCGCAAAAGAGGTCGGCACCTACGACCCAGCGACGTTGGCGCATAATTTCAGCGACCTTCACCCGCCGCTGACGCCACGCCAGGCCATCATTGAAAGCCAGCGCTGCCTCTACTGCTTTGACGCGCCCTGCGTCGAGGCCTGCCCGTCGGATATTGATATACCGAGCTTCATCCGCCAAATCAGTGAAAACAACATTAATGGCGCAGCGGAAACCATTCTGAAAGCCAATATCCTCGGCGGCAGCTGCGCCCGCGTATGCCCCACCGAAATTCTCTGCGAACGTAGCTGCGTGCGTAACCACGACGCCGAGTGCCAGCCGGTGCTGATTGGTCTGCTCCAGCGCCACGCCACCGATCATATGCAGTTTGAGAGCCACCCGTTTAAGCGCGCCGCCAGCACTGGCCGCCACATCGCCGTGGTAGGTGCCGGGCCTGCGGGGCTCTCCTGTGCGCATCGTCTTGCCATGCTGGGCCATCAGGTGACGATTTTTGAGGCCGAGCAAAAACCCGGCGGGCTCAACGAGTATGGTATCGCCCGCTACAAAATGACCGATGACTTTGCCCGTAAAGAAGTCGAGTTCTTACTGGAAGTCGGCGGCATCGACCTTCAGTACGGCCAGCGCCTGGGCGACAACCTTACCCTCGACACCCTGCGCCAGCAGTACGACAGCGTATTCCTGGGTTTGGGGCTAGGGGCCAGCCGTACGCTGGGACTAACCGGCGAGGATGCACCGGGCCTGATGCCTGCGGTGGACTACATTAAAACCCTGCGCCAGACCGATGACCTGGGCAGCTTGGCCGTGGCCAAGCGCTGCATCGTGATTGGCGCGGGTAACACCGCGATCGATATGGCCACGCAAATGGCGCGGCTGGGCGCGGCTGAGGTCACGCTGGTGTATCGCCGTGGCGTTGAGGCGATGTCCGCCACCGACCATGAACAGGAGATCGCCAAAGCCAACGGCGTACGCATGATCACCTGGGCGCAGCCCGACGAGATTCTGCTGAATGAGCAAGGGCAGGTGGCAGGCATGCGCTTTGCCAAGACTCAGGAGCAGGCGGGCCAATTAACGGCCACCGGAGACACCTTCGAAATTGCTGGGAATGCCATCTTCAAGGCCATCGGACAGGGCTTCGCTGGCGAAAGCCTGCGCGACGCCACTGCCGCGGAGCTTGCCCGCGACGGCGAGCGCATTCACGTCAATGAGATGTTCCAAACCTCTCTGCCCAACGTTTACGCCGGAGGCGACTGTGTGAAACCTGGTCAGGACCTCACCGTACAAGCCGTGCAGCACGGCAAGCTGGCGGCTCACGCCATCCATCAATCGCTCGCCGCCCAGCAGGAGGCCGCATGAACACTACGCCTTTCAACACCCTCTCTTTTCCAGGCAAGAAAAACAGCGGCGACAGCGTGGTGAACGGCGTTGATCTGTCGGTGAATTTTGCTGGTATCAAAGCCCCGAACCCGTTCTGGCTGGCCTCGGCCCCACCCACCGACAAAGCCTATAACGTCGTGCGTGCCTATGAAGCGGGCTGGGGCGGCGTGGTGTGGAAAACCCTTGGCGAAGAGCCTGCGGCAGTCAACGTCTCCTCCCGCTACTCCGCTCACTACGGCAAAAACCGCGAGGTCATCGGCTTTAACAATATCGAGCTGATTACCGACCGTTCGCTGGAGATTAACCTTAAAGAGATCACCCAGGTGAAGAAGGATTGGCCCGACCGGGCGCTAATCGTCTCCATCATGGTGCCCTGTAACGAGGAAGCCTGGGCGTACATCTTGCCGCTGGTAGAAGCCACCGGTGCAGACGGGATTGAGCTCAACCTGGGCTGCCCTCACGGCATGCCGGAACGCGGCATGGGCGCGGCGGTGGGCCAAAACCCGGATCTGATCGAAAAAGTCACCTACTGGTGTAAGAAGCATTACTCCAAACCGGTGATCGTCAAACTCACCCCCAACATTACCGATATTCGCGTGGGTGCCCAGGCGGCGCTACGTGGCGGCGCGGATGCGGTCTCGCTGATCAACACCATCAATTCCATCACCAGCATCGACCTGGACAACATGGTCGCCAAGCCCACCGTAGGCCACCAGAGCACCCACGGCGGCTACTGCGGCAGCGCGGTGAAACCCATCGCCCTGAACATGGTGGCAGAAATTGCCCGTGACCCAGCCACACCCACGCTACCTATTTCCGGCATCGGCGGTATTTCCACCTGGCGGGATGCGGCGGAATTTATCGCCCTGGGCGCAGGCAGCGTGCAGGTGTGCACCGCTGCCATGCTCAACGGTTTTAGGATTGTAGAGGAGATGAAAGACGGCCTCTCCCGCTGGATGGCAGAAAAAGGCTACGACTCCATTGAGGCGTTTTCCCGCAAGGCGGTGCCGCACACCACCGACTGGAAGCATCTGGATATCAACTTCAAGACCATCGCCCATATTAACCAGGATTTGTGCATCGACTGCGGCCGCTGCTATATCGCCTGCGAAGACACCTCTCACCAGTCGATTGCCAAACTCACCGAGCAGGACGGCGCACGCCGCTACGAGGTCATCGAAGACGAGTGCGTGGGCTGCAACCTGTGCCAAATCACCTGCCCCGTAGAGAACTGCATCACCATGGTGCCTCAGGAAACCGGCAAACCCTTCCTCGCCTGGGATAACGACCCGCGTAACCCCTTCCGTGTCGCTTCATAACCACCCAGGATGATCACTCTAACGACCGCCTCCTTTATAGGAAGCGGTCGCATTTCCACTTTCAAAACGTACGCGTAGGAAGGCAGCATGCTCTCGGACTAGTTCCAGCATGGCGGTCGCTGCTGCAGAAGGTGAGCCACGCGAGGGAGTAATAATGCCTAATGACCGCGGAACGTGTGGGGCCGTTAAAGGCCGCCAGCCTATGCCCTCCGCGGAAATCTGGCGAAAGCTGAGTGAAGGGAGCGCAGCCACCCCTAAACCTGCGGCCACCATCCGTCCGGCGGTGCCAATTTGGCTGACTTCACACATCAAATCCATTTCAAGGCTCAGCTCTTTTAAGACGCTCTCTATCGCAGCACGCGTGCTCGACAAGCGACTCACGCCGATAATGGGGTAGCGCAGTAGCGCCTCCCAAGGCACGGTGTCCATAGCTAATAAGGGGTGCCCATCCGGACATACCGCGACAAAGTAGTCTTCTACAAGCGGCTCAAAATGGGTTGCTTCTGCGCGCAGCGGCTGTACCGATAGCCCAATATCGGCCCGATGATCGCTAACAAGATCATCTACCTGGGAGGCTAATACATCGTGAACGCTGATGGCGATATTAGGAAATCGACGCCGATAGTCGGCGAGCACGGTCGGCAAAAATCCCGCCGCTAATGTCGGCAGCGCGGCGAGCGTTATTTTGCCTCTCTGTTTATTGAACAGCTCTCCCAGATCGCCCAGCGCCTCATCCCAATCGCCAATCAGCCGTCTAGCCGTGGGCAGAAAGAACTTTCCTTCCGGAGTGAGCTGTACGCCTCGCGGCGAGCGATTAAACAGGACACCGCCAACACACTCCTCCAATTTTCGAATAGCAATACTCAAGGCTGGCTGCGACATGTGCAGGCGCTCGGACGCCTCAACGAAGCTGCCGAACTCGGCAATCGCCACAAAGGCTTTTAGTTGTCGGATTGAAGGCTGCATAAATAAAGTAAAAGTCTCGTTCGTATAATTATATTAGACAAATACTAGCAGGCTCTCTCATTCTTAATAAGTCAAATGACACGCATCTTCTGGAACCAACAACCCACAATACCCAGAGAGAGCAATTGCTATGTACTCACTAAAAACGCCGCTCTTAACCGCCATTCTCAGCGCTGGCTTAATCGCAGGCACGGCTGCTCAAGCAGAAGAGCAGCTGTTAATTGGCTCAACCTCTACATCGTCTAGCCAATACGGCTATTTCGTCGCCGTTGGGCAAATTATTAATCAGCATGTGGATGGTGTGCGCACCTCGGTCGTAGAAACCGGTGCCACAGTGGACAACTTGCGCCGCATTTTAAGAAACCAGGTCGACATGGGCCTCGTCACCACGAACGTGGGCTATCACGCCTATGCGGGTGAAGGAGAGTTTGAAAGCCGCCCCGTCGATAACCGCCTGCTTTGGGTCTATTCCCAAGCACCACAAAATGTCGTGATGCGCGAAGACTCTGGCGTGACCAGCATGGCGGAATTGGACGGTGCCCGCCTCAATCCTGGCATCACCGGCTCTGCCACCGAAGCAACGACGATTGCCGTCATGGAGACGCTGGGCCTAACCCCTGAGTATGTGCGTGGCTCTACCACAGACGTGGTTGCCGGTGTAAAAGACAATCGCATGGCGGGGTACGTCAAATCTGGCGTAGGTGAAAAGCTGGATGGTTCCTCCATGGATATTGCAACGTTTACGCCGATCCAAGTGCTGTCGCTTAGCGATGAACAGGCTGAAACGCTGAATGAACAGATGCCTGATATTTCCGTGGTCAATATCCCCGAGGGAGCGGCGGATGGCATGCCCGCCTACACGACCTGGAGCTTTGGCTTAGCGATGCACGCAAGCCCCGAACTTGATGAAGAAACGGCTTACCAAATTGTTAAAGCCGTGATGGAAAATCCCGAACCGCAGGTCAGTGCGCTCGCTAATCTCGCCGATGTTGATATCGCCGAACTCACCCTTAGCAGCGGAACAGTGCCTTTTCACCCTGGTGCCGCACGCTATTTTGAAGAGCAGGGATACGATATTCCTGACCGTCTGATGCCATCAGAATAAGGGAAGGAGCTCGGTTCCATGCGCAATAAATTGCTCATGCTGGTCGCCCTGTTTTTGGGCGGCTTCATCTTCTACACCTCAGCGGCTGGGCCTTTTGAAAGCTTGGTTCATCGCAGTCTGTTTCTTGCGCTGGTGATCGGGCTGGGGTTACTCACCTATCCCTTGGGCGCTGGTAAAACATGGCGCCCAGTAGGGGTGGTGATTGATTGTTTATTAGCCCTGGGGGCAATAACCGCCTGCCTGTTTATTACCTTCAACGCCAATAGCATGCTGACCACGCTACCCTGGGCCACCCCCCAGGATATGGCGCTCACGGCCATTTTAGTGGTGTCTATTTTGGAAGTGGCCCGACGAGCTATTGGATGGGTATTCCCGCTACTAGTCACCATCGGTATCGCCTATGCCCTGCTGGGTGACCGACTGTCAGGCCCGCTCAGCCATCGAGGTTTTGATGCTAGTTTCGTGACAGAGACGCTGTTTCTCGGGGATTTAGGCGTATGGGGAATGCTACTCGGCGTAGCTGCCACTACCATTGCCGCGTTTGTACTCTTTGGCAGTCTCTTGCTCCACACAGGTGGCGGCCAGACCTTTATTGATCTTTCAATGCGCATCGGTGGGCGAAGCCAAGGGGGCGCCGCCAAAATCGCGACCGTGGCTTCCAGCCTATTTGCGATGGTGAGCGGAAGCGCGGTGGCTAACGTAGCCACCACGGGCAACTTCACCATTCCTATGATGAAACGGCTCAAATACCCACCGGCCTTTGCTGGCGGCGTTGAAGCGGTTGCATCTACCGGGGGCCAGATCGCGCCGCCGATTTTAGGCGCTGCAGCGTTTATCATGGCTGAGATACTCGGTGTCAGCTACGTCACCATTGCCTTAGCCGCCGTGTTACCCGCGTTCCTTTTCTATGTAGCGGTCTTTTTTACGCTGCACTTGGTCGCTGTGCGCAAAGCCTTACCGCTGGTCCCAGAGAGCGAGCTTCCCGCTTGGCCAGATGTGCTCCAATTTAAGCGGCTGACCCCGATTGTTGCCGCATTGGGTGGCTTGTTTGGTGGCGTTCTCAATGGCTACTCCATCCAATTCGCAGCTTTCTTGGGCATTACTTTGCTGCTTGTCAGTTATCTCTTCTTTGCTTTATTGGACCGAACGCCGCCCCGCCAAATCTTACGTTCGCTACTGACGGGTCTGGAAGATGCTGGCAAGGGCATGGTCATCATTGGAGTGTTGCTCGCCGGGGCGCAGATTCTGGTGGCCATGCTCAACTTAACGGGGATTGGCGTCACGCTGTCGACGCTAGTGGTCAGTGTCGCTGGCGAGCAGGTGTTTCTAGTCGCGCTAATTGTCGCGGTCATCTGCTTGATTATGGGCATGGGCATTCCGACTACCGCAGCCTATGTGCTGGTCGCCGCCGTACTGGCTCCTGCACTGACCCGCATCGGTATCGAACCCTTGGTCGCCCATCTGTTCGTTTTCTATTTTGCGACGATATCGGTCATCACTCCGCCTGTGTGCATCGCGGTGTTTGTTGCTGCGGGGATCGCTAAGGCGGGCTGGTTACAAGTCGCGGGGCATGCTATCCGCTTGGGAGCCACCACCTACGTTATTCCCTTCTTGATTCTGGCGTACCCCGCGCTTATCGGTTTAGGCGATGCCTGGGACATTACCTTAGCCGCCGCACGTGCCATGGCCTTTGTTTTGGCTTTCGCGGGCATATTGGGGGGCGCTCGCCTTTTCGGCAACCGATGGCTGGATAGTGCGCTGCTGGCAACCACAGGGCTATTGGCGCTGGTGCCGAATATCGCACTTGGGTTAGTCGGCATTGCGGGACTGACGGGGCTCTATCTATGGGCCTGGCAATCCTCTCGGCGTGTTGCACTTCAAGGAGCGGAGCTATGAGTCATCAAAGAGTGAACATGACGAATATTGCGATGATTGGCTGTGGCACTATCGGCATTAGTTGGACCGCCTATTTTCTTTCTCGCGGTTTACATGTCACGGCTTTCGACCCGGATGCCAACGCCCGCGCCCAATTTACCCAGCGTGTGGCTGAGGATATGCGTGCCCTTGGTGCCGAGGCCCGCACGCCAGTGGTCGCGCAAACGCTGGCAGAGGCCTTAGAAGGCGTAGAGCTGGTCGTCGAAAATGCGCCTGAATCCGTCTCGCTCAAGCAACAGCTCTTAGTAGATATTCAACAGGCAGCGCCTTCACAAGCGTTGGTGGTGAGCAGCACCTCCTCTTTAAAGCACTCTGATATCACTAAGGGTGCACCTGCGCCTGAGCGCATTATTATCGCGCACCCCTTCAATCCACCCCACCTAGTCCCTCTGGTCGAACTCTATGGGCCAGAAACTGAGCTTGTGGAGCGATTGGTCGATTTTTATCGGCGTATCGGTAAGCAGCCGGTGATGCTACGTAAAGAGATGATTGGCCATATTGCGAATCGACTCTCTTCGGCATTGTGGCGGGAAGCGCTCTATCTATTACAGGAAGGCGTGGCTAGCGTGGAAGACATCGACCTGGCAGTAACGGCAGGCCCAGGGTTGCGGTGGGCCATTCAAGGGCCATTTCTGACTTATCATCTGGGCGGCGGCCAAGGGGGCATTCGCCACTACTTGGAACACCTCGGCCCTAGCCAGGAGTATCGCTGGGCTAGCTTAGGCCAACCGACCATGAACGATGAGCTGTATGCGCAAGTGATCCATGGGGTTGAATCTGCGACGCAAGGCCAATCACTGCCTGACCTTTTTTCTGAACGAGATCGGCAGTTGACGGCTATTCAGCAAGCGCTGGCAATTAACGTAAAACAGGAGGAGACCTTATGAGCCTCTCACCTTGTTTGCTAATGGTAGCCCCTAATGGGGCTCGGCGCGTCTACCACGACCATCCCGCTATTCCTCTCACCCCTGAGGAACTTGCAAGAGACGCACAAGAGTGCCTGGCAGCGGGCGCCTCCGCCATGCATGTGCATGTACGTGAAGCCGGCGGGCGTCATTTACTGGATGCTGGTGCCTACCGAGATGCCATTAGCGCCATTAAGGAAACCGTAGGAGATCAATTACTTCTTCAAGTCACCAGCGAAGCAGGAGGGCGGTATTCCCCCTCAGAACAACGAGATGTGATGGAGGCATTGCAGCCAGGCTACGTGTCTATCGCGGTGCGTGAATGGTTCGGTGATGCTCATGAGGTTCAAG
Organism: Vreelandella sp. L-25; assembly: GCF_056857535.1. Lineage (NCBI taxonomy): Bacteria > Pseudomonadati > Pseudomonadota > Gammaproteobacteria > Oceanospirillales > Halomonadaceae > Vreelandella > Vreelandella sp. L-25. The sequence continues at coordinate 109,186 of NZ_JBSXNH010000089.1, read as the reverse complement.
CCAGTGGCGAGCTGTGCCGTTACCTGGCCAGCTGCGGAACACATATTCAATACATCGTTTATTCGCCTGAAGACCTCACCCACTTCAATCACTTAAGAGAGCAAGGTGATGTGCCTAATGGTCCGGCTTTCTTACTCTTCGTACTTGGGCGCTACGTTGACCCACCCATTGCCGACCCAAGCCGTCTACCCGGCTTTTTACAAGCATTAATGGCTGGTGACCACTGGGCAGTCTGTGCGTTTGGGCCAACCGAAGGTGATTGTTTAGCGCTGGCGGCCCAGCAAGGTGGTCATACCCGAGTCGGCTTTGAAAATAATCTATGGCGATCGGATGGCCAACTCGCCACCAACAATGCCGAGCTAGTCGCCGCGACTAAAGCTCGTATCGAAGCGACTGGACGCCGGGTGATGAATGCCTCCGAGGCACGCCGTTTTCTCGCCCTGACTACCGCTGCTAATACGGGGGTGACCTTATGACGGTCGTGGTAGGTTGTGGCGCGGGCTTCTCTGGTGATCGCACCGATGCGGCTAGGCCGCTGGTCGATGCCCTCATGTCTTATGATGCTCCTCGTGCGCTGATGTTTGAAACACTCGGGGAACGCACGCTGGCGGCTGCCCAGTTACGCCGGATCAAAGACCCGGACAGCGGTGATGAGCCGTTGCTGGAAGAGTTTTTATCGCCGGTTCTGAGTGATTGCCTGGCTAACCACATTACGATTTTGGGTAACTTTGGCGCGGCGAATCCAACTGCCGCATGCCGTCGTATTCAGCAGTTGGCTCAGCGCTTAGGCCACTCTCAAGCGTGCTTGGCCACTATTCATGGCGATGATGTTAGAGACCGGCTGCATGCCCTCGACTGGCAGGCTTGGGAGGGCGAAAAGCGGTCTATTTCCGCACTAGAGCAAGTGGTCGCCGCCAATGTCTATCTGGGTGCCGATGCCTTAATCGAGGCCATGGCCCAAGGGGCTCAAGTCGTGATTACAGGGCGAGTGGCCGACCCCTCACTCGCGCTTGCCCCACTCTGTTATTACCACAGCTGGGCAGGCGATGATTGGGACAAACTAGCCGCCGGGGCCTTAGCAGGCCATTTGATTGAGTGTGGCACGCAAGTGACCGGCGGTTACTTTGCTGATCCGGGAGTTAAAGAGGTCCCTGGCATGGCCTCCCTAGGCTATCCCCTGGTGGAGGTTGAGCGTAACGGGCGGCTGGTAGTGACCAAACCACCGGGTACGGGCGGTTTAGTCACCGAGCAAACGGTCAAAGAGCAACTGCTATATGAAATACATAACCCCGGCGCTTATATCACTCCCGATGTCGTCATTGATCTTGAGCACGTCCGGGTCAGGCAGCTTACTAAAGATCGTGTTGAAGTCACCGGTGTACGCGGCAAGCCAGCACCTGATCGTTTAAAAACCACTGTGAGTTTTCTAGATGGTTACCAAGGCGAAGCCGAGATTTCCTATGCGGGCCCTAATGCCTTCGCTAGAGCAAACCTGGCCAGAGAAACCCTGCGCCAGCGGCTGGCATTGCGCTGCCCCGCCAATCTGCGTGCACGCTTTGACTTAATTGGCATTTCCAGCGTTTTCGATGGCGACTCACAGCTCACCGCTCAAACTTTGCAGGACGCCGCCAACGATATTCGCCTTCGTCTTGCCGTAGAGCATGCAGACAAAAGCGTGGTTGAGCTGGCAACACAGGAGTTATTGGCGCTCTATTGCTGCGGGCCAGCGGGAGGTGGCGGCGTACGACGCCACCATACACAACGCTTAAAAACAGCCTCGTATTTGGTACCCAGGCAACAAGTGGCCCCCACCGTTACACTGCATGGAGGAGAGGGTAATGAGTGAACTATTGCACCGCTATGCCCATGCCCGGGCCGGCGATAAAGGCGACCGACTCAGCCTAGGGGTATTTGTGTATCAGGAGGATCACTACGCTTGGCTAGTTGAGCAACTTTCAGAGCCAAACGTTGCAGCGCTATTTGAGCATCGGGGTGTGAGTCACGTCACCCGCTATTTATTGCCTCATCTAAAAGGGGTGAACTTAGTGCTTGATGACGCGCTACAAGGTGGCGTCAATGGCGCTCTAAACTTGGATGGGCATGGTAAAACGCTATCGGCCTTATTGTTATCTATGCAGGTGACTCCTCCTACTTAAATACGCCAAGCCGCCCTTTGAACGGCTCCCATCAACGTGGGCGGCTTGGCGTCGTATTCATAGCGCTACGGGTTCATAAAATGCTGCGCTAGCGTCTCACTAATAGGCACGTTAAGAGTGATGCCCTTGCCGGGTAACGGCTGCAGAAACCATCTTTCATACAACGCCAATATGTCTCCCCGCTGATAAATCTCGCGCAGCGCCTGGTTGACCTGCTCCACGAACGCTTGGTCCCCTTGGCGCATCAGTAAGCCCAGCGGCTCTTCAGCGGTAACCGCCTCTTCTGAAAGCGAATAGGCTGAGGGATCTTCCGATTCAGCGATCATCGTGCTGAGCAGGATATCGTCCATGGCAAAGGCGGCAACACGACCTTCCGTGACTAGATCAAAGGCTTCTTGCAGCGTTTCCACCGGCACAACAGAAAGGTTGAGCTGCTGTTCGCGGTTGGCTTGGTTAATTTGTCCTACATTGACGGTTCCCCGGGCCACACTCACGCTCCTCCCGGCGAGGTCCTGCAGAGTGAAAAACTGGTTCTCTTTAAGTGCCACAAAGCGTACAGAGACAAAAAAGTGGCTAAGCGAAAAATCAGCGCTGCGCCTTCGCTCCGCATTATTGGTGCTGGCGTTGCACTCAATATCGATTTCGCCGCTGTTTAACAGCTGAACCCGATTACCGGGGGTGCGGAAAACGTACTCAATATCGAGCTTGGGCAGGTTAAGCTGCTGCTGTAACTGCTCCGCCACCCGCTGGCATAATTCAATGGAGTAGCCACGCACATTGCCTTCGTCATCTTGGTAAGAAAAGGGAGCGGTATCGCCATACCCCACGCGAAGCGTGCCGGTTTCACTCAGCCGCTGTAGCGTATTGATCTCCGCTGCTGCTGCCGTAGAGAGCATCCAAACAGCCATCAACAGCCCCCACCACCGCGCTTGCACTCTTTGCATCTCTTACCTCCTTAGTGGGCATAGGCATCTGGGCGCTCAAAGATAGCGGCCAGCTCTGAGCTTACCGGCAAGCCAATCACTCGGTTTCCAGGTGGTATAGGCTTTAAAAACCACTTATCGTACAGCGCCTGAATAGCGCCGCTGTGATAGTGCTCATACAGCGCTTCGTTAACCATCTCAGCAAACACTGCATCCTCTAATGGCATCATCAAGCCATAGGGCTTTGGCTCACTAATTGTTTCTTCCGAAATATGGAAACGCTGAGGCAAGGCCGCCGCAGATACTAGGCTGGCGAGTAAAATATCGTCCATCACAAACGCCGTGGCTTTTTCGTTGGCGACCATCGCGAACGCTTCGTCATGGCTACGGCTTAACATCACTGCGATATTCAGCTCTTGGGTACGATTGAGCTCATTTAACTGCTCAACGTTAATCGTGCCCGTTGTCGAGACAACGCTGCGGCCAGCCAAGTCCGCTACCGTATTTATGTCGTTTTCAGCGAGGGCTACATAGTGCGTGGCGGTGAGAAAATGAGGATAGGAAAACGCGGCCTGCTGGCGGCGTTCAGAAGTGCTGGTGGTGACGCCACACTCTAGGTCAATCTCACCATTACGCAGCAGAATAAAACGATTCACCGGAGTCACCGGCACAAACTCCACTCTGGGCGGAGGGCCTTCAAGCTGTTCGCTAATGCGCTCTACCACCGCCAAACATAGGTCGATGGCGTACCCAACCGGCTGCCCATCGACTAGGTAAGAGAATGGCACCTCGCTTTCTCGATGACCAATCGTAATGGTCTGCCTCTGCGCAATACGTTCAAGTGTAGGAGAGGTGTCTGCCAAGAGCGTAGTGCTGCTAGCTAACACGCTGAAAAGGGAAGCTACTAAGCATGATGTTATCTTCGCCGTCATGAAGTGCCTCCCATCGTCATCTCAGGGCCAAAAACCGCATAGCGCCCTCTCCCCATCGCCTTGGCGGTGTAAAGCGCCACATCCGCGCTACGTAACAGTGAATGGCTACTGGTGCCGTCTCTGGGTGCCAGCGCAATGCCTACGCTGACACCAATGTGCACTTCATGACCATCAATCGAGAATGGCTCCTGTAGAACTTGAACCAGTCGATGGGCTAATTGGTTAGCCTCGGCTAATGCGTCGTGATTAGCGTGCTCAGCTCAAACGTATCCGGGAACATCATCTCCTCAATGGTGCTGTTATAAGCATCTGCCACCGGAGTGAAGGTACCGCTTGCATCAAATGCAAAGAGCCACACGTTATGCCGTGTTTGGGCGCTGGCCAACGCCAGCACATCAATAGGGCTGAACCCGCTGCTGAGCACCGAGTCTTCATCGCCAATGGAGCGTGCAGAGACCAATTGATTCACTTGACCAGTGGAATCGGTACGCACAGCGACGGAGGTATAAATTCGGCGAATGGTGGCACTGACAATCTGTGCATTGACCTGAGCTTCGCGCCCCCACTGGCCGCGGGCACTACGCTCGACCATGGTAAAACCCAGCATCGCGCCCATCAGGTAGGCAAAAACAACGCCCAGCAGCATAAAGATGGCGACTTTGCCCACCACCGTGCGATGCCACGGAAGCTTAACCTTGGAAACAGGCGCGTTGTCAGCACTGACCTCTTGCATGCAGTACGTGTCCTTTAATCTGCATTATGGCCATCCGCACAGATGCTATAAGCGACCAAAATCTTGGAGTAACGGTATCGACCTCTCAGCAATAGCTGTAGGCTCATGATTAATTAACAAACTATCACTAAATGAAACATTCATAAGTACACCATTTAAACGCTACGCCTCTGAATTGAGCGGCTTATTTGGCATGCCTTTTGCTGAAACTTAATGGTTTCACTCTGTAATTCAAAAGGGGCTTGATATGCACCAAACTGACTACCCACTTAGTGAAGTACCCCAAAGTGCACGCAAAGGCTTACTCTCAACCTCTGCCGTGCTTCTTGGTTTTACCTTCTTTACCGCCACCATGTGGGCCGGAGGCTCGCTAGGCCAAGCTTTTCCAATCGGTCAACTACTACTGATCATTCTAATTGGCAACCTGCTATTAGGCGCTTATGCAGCCTCGCTTGCTTATATCGCATGTAAAAGCGGTCTGAACTCTGTATTGATGGGCCGCTTCTGCTTTGGTGAAAAAGGCAGCAAACTGTCTGATTTTATTCTTGGTTTTACTCAAATTGGCTGGTACGCCTGGGGTACCGCAACCATTTCACTAGTGCTGGTACGCACCACTGGAATGCCTGATTGGTTGGAAATCCCCTTAATGGTGCTCTTTGGTTTCGGTTTCTGCATAACTGCCATGATTGGTTATAAAGGCATGGATTGGCTGTCACGTTTTGCCGTTCCCGCCATGATGCTATTTATTTTGATCAGCCTGTTCACCGGATTGGTGGATGTACGAGGGTTTGCAGGGCTTAGCCAGAAAACACCTTCTGAGAGTATGAGCGTAGCGGCAGCGATTACCGTTATTATCGGCACTTTTATTAGCGGCGGCACTCAAGCAACCAACTGGAGCCGCTTTGCCAAGACACCGAAAATTGCGGTGATCGCAACGCTTGCAGCCTTTTTCATTGGCAACGGTCTAATGGTGCTGACCGGTGCGCTGGGCACCATGATTTACCAGCAGGCAGATATCGTCGATGTTCTCATCGCTCAGGGCTTTGTCTCCATCGCCGTGCTGATGCTGTTTCTGAATATTTGGACCACCCAAGACAACACCATTTACAACTTCGCTGTGGCGGGCTGCAACTTACTGCGCACGGAAAAGCGCCGACTGGTCACGGTCGGAGGAGCCGCCATTGGCACCGTGCTAGCCGTGGGCGGCATGTATAACCTGCTCATCCCTTTCCTAGTGTTGCTGGGTACATTTATCCCGCCCATGGGCGGAGTGATCATGGCTGACTTTTGGTTGAAACATAAAGGTCAGTACCCCTCGCTCGCCACCGCTCAGCTTCCTGATTTCAACCGTCGTGGTTTAACTGCCTATGCGACCGGTGCAGCCGCCGCTTACTTCTCTCCTCTTCTACCACCACTGGTAGGCGTTTTGGTTGCTGCGGGAAGTTACGCGCTGCTGCTACGGTTAAAGCATGCAACGCTCAGTGACCACGTCTCTGCTACCGCTAAATAATAAGTGAGTACTCCTATGCAAATTGTTAACGCACGCCTGCGCCAACGCCCGGAGCTTTACCGAATCGAGATAAGCAACGGCCTATTCACAGATATCACGGCACAAGATTCGCCACAAACGGCAACCGCTGAACAACTGGATGCAGGCGGCAAGCTCATCTGCGCGCCGTTTATCGAGCCTCATATCCACTTAGATGCCGCCCTCACGGCGGGTGAACCAAGCTGGAACCAAAGCGGCACGCTGTTTGAAGGGATTGAGCGCTGGGGCGAGCGCAAACCGCTGCTTAACGAGGCCGACATTCGCGAACGCGTGTTAAAAACCTTAAACCTACTCATCGGTAACGGCGTTCAGTTTGTGCGCACCCACGCCGATACCAGCGACCCAAGCTTGGTGGGGCTAAAAACACTCTGCGCCTTGCGTGATGAGCTGAAGGATAAGATCGACATCCAGGTGGTGGCCTTCCCTCAGGATGGCCTGCTCTCTTACCCTGGCGGCGACAAGCTAATGGAGGAGGCGCTGGAGATCGGCGCTGACGTGGTGGGTGGTATTCCCCACTTTGAATACACCCGCGAGCTAGGCGTGGCCTCCATGAAGCGGGTGATTGAGCTGGCGATGAAGTATGACCGCTTGGTGGATGTGCACTGCGATGAGATCGACGATCCCAACTCGCGCTTTCTTGAAGTGCTGGCCTGCGAGGCTCTGTTCAATGAGTTAGGCAGCCGCGTGACCGCCAGTCACACTACCGCGATGCACTCTTACGACAACGCCTACTGCTCTAAACTCTTTCTGTTGCTCAAGCGCTCGGGCATTAACTTTATTTCCTGCCCAACGGAGAGTATTCACCTTCAAGGGCGCTTTGATACCTACCCAAAACGGCGGGGTGTCACCCGCGTGAAAGAGCTTAACGAAGCAGGTATCAACGTCTGCTTTGCAGAAGACTCGATCTTCGACCCCTGGTACTCGTTAGGTAACGGCAAGTTGCTACGCACGCTCGATTTTGGCCTGCATATCTGCCAAATGATGGGCTACCAGGATTTTAGCAGCGCACTTTCGCTGATTACCGATAACAGCGCCCGCACTATGAATATCGAATCGCGCTACGGCATAGAAGTGGGCAAACCGGCCAGCTTCAATCTACTAGAGGGCGAAGATGACTACATCGTGCTGCGCAACCAAGGTGATGTACTACTTTCCGTGCGGCACGGTGAGATCATCATGCAGCGGGAGCCATCACGTATCGTCACGCCGCCATGGATTGGCTAAGCCCACGCTGGCAAGTTAGATTAGCGATTCTACTTGCCTAAGGAGCACACCATGAGCATCGAGACCGTTCGCCAGTTTTTTGCCGAGCACGCGCCAGAGGTGGCCATTGAAGAGTTGGAAACCAGCACCGCGACCGTACAGCTCGCCGCCGAGGCTCACGGTGTCGCCCCTGGGCAGATTGCGAAAACATTGGCGTTTAAAGTAGGCGAGAAACCGCTGCTGATTGTGGCCAGTGGCGATGCACGGATCGATAACCGCAAAATCCGCGATACCTTCGGCGGCAAAGCTAAAATGCTCGATGCTGACACCGTGATGGAACTGACCAGTCATCCGGTGGGCGGAGTATGCCCGTTCGGGCTGGCGACGGATCTCCCAGTCTATTGCGACGAATCCCTACACGCATTCGATGAAGTGCTGCCCGCGGCGGGATCACCGAACAGCGCGGTGCGTTTAAGCCCCAAGCACTTGGCCGAGCTGGCTGGTGCCCACTGGGTGGATGTGTGTAAGTTGCCGGAGAACGTCCGCTAAATAGCTGTTAAGTGCTTTACGTTACATCAAGTAAATAGCCATAAAACGCCGTATTGCGCTGCCAACCCAGCGATTCATACAGCCGCTGGGCGCGCTCATTCTCTACCTGCGTCATCAATATCAAACGCGCGACGCCATGTTCACGGGCAAGCTGGGTGGCGGCTTCCATGAGCGCCCTGCCTGTTCCTTTCTCACGACACTCTGGCAGAACAAAAAGGTCGTTCAGCGTCCAGCGTGAATTCAAACCGACGGTGGAAACACCGGGATAAAGTTGAACAAACCCCGTAAGTGCGCCATCACTGTTTTCACTCACTAAAATACGGGAATCCGCTTGCCCAAAGCGCTGGCGCAGAAAAGCACGCGCTGCTTGGATATCCCTTGGCTGTTAATAAAACTGACGATAGCCATCTAGCAGTTCGGTTAAAGCGTCGAGATCATGAATAGTGGCAGGGCGAACATGGGTCATACGTTACCTTTCTCGTGGTTCACTCAATCATCGTGGCAATGGAGTAAAGCGGCACTCAACGGATACGCGGCGTATTTCCTGACGGCTTTCTTATAGTAGTGTATCGTCTTTTGAACGTTTATTAATCAATCCAACAGCAAGGGGACGACGCGTTCCCACTGGGGTTACCGTGGTCCAATCACTCTCTACTCAAACTGAATCCCGAGCACCGATTTACAAAGCTTGGAGTGTCCATGTCTTCACCGCCAGCGGCGTGCTGCTTGGCACGATGGCGCTGCTGGCGCTGGTTGATAACAACCCGGTGGCCTGCCTGCTTTGGCTGGGGGCGGCGATGATGATCGATGGTATTGATGGCACTCTGGCGCGCAAATATGAGGTGAAGTCCGTACTCCCCCACTTCGATGGTTCCACGCTGGATATGGTGATTGATTACCTCACCTGGGCCTTTATCCCCGCGCTGTTCATTTACTACTTCATTGAATTGCCGCCCTATTTAGGGCTGATCTCGGTCTTTATCATTTTGCTATCGTCGATGTTCTGCTTCTGCAACGTCGATATGAAAAGCCAAGATAATTACTTCGTAGGCTTTCCAGCCGCCTGGAACATTGCCGCCGCCTATTTTTACATTCTTGATTTACCGCCACTGCTGACGTTTGGCGCAATACTCGTCCTGGCGATGCTGACCGTGACGAAAATGAAGTTTCTGCATCCGTTTCGCGTGCGCCTATTTATGCCGCTCAATATCGCTGTGACGCTGCTTTGGTGTGGCTGCGCGACCGCGTTAATCCTTTCAGCCCCTGATCAAGCTACCTGGGCACTATGGGGCTTAGGATTGACCTCTGCTTACTTCGCCGGCATGTGCCTTTGGCGCACGGCCCAGGAGTGGTTCGACGGGCAGGAGGCGCGCTAATGGCCAACGCCTTTATCGCTCCCGACGGCCACCCACGCTGCCAGTGGTGTGGCGGAGCAGCGGAGTTTCTGCCCTATCACGATCACGAGTGGGGCTTTCCCGTTGACGATGACCAGCGGCTGTTTGAAAAGCTCTGCTTGGAGAGTTTTCAATCAGGCTTGAGCTGGCGAACGATTTTGAACAAGCGTGAGAATTTCCGCGCGGCTTTCCACCACTTCGATTTCAATAAAGTCGCCGGTTTTGACGAAGAGGACGTGCAGCGCTTGCTGCAAGATGCGGGCATTATTCGTCACCGCGGTAAGATCGAAGCCACCATCAATAACGCGCGTTGTGCGCAGGAAATGGTGGTTCAAGAAGGCTCGCTAGCGGCGTTTTTCTGGCGCTATGAACCGGATAGCGCTTCTCTGCCTGCCCCACAAACGCAAACCACATCGCCGGAATCTATCGCGTTAGCAAAAGATCTTAAAAAGCGCGGCTGGAAGTTTTTCGGCCCCACCACCGCGTTTGCGTTTATGCAGGCCATGGGGCTGATCAATGATCACTCGTTAAATTGCATTACTCGCGAACGCGTTGAACAGGCGCGCGCAGCGTTTCAGCGGCCTTCTTGAATGAACACCTCGTTGCTCTTACTTCATCGCCAGTGAGGACTCGCGTACCTCGCTGAGCATCTCACGCGCTAGCTCGCCTACCGTGCGCACCGCTTCTTCCATCGCAGGCGTTAAGGTAAACGCGTAGTTCAACCGCAAGCACTGGCGAAACTTACCCGATGCAGAGAACAGCGCCCCCGGCGCCACATGGATGGCGTGTTGCGCTAAGCGCTCGTTAAGGCGCACGCAGTCGACATCCGCCGGTAGCTCTACCCAGAGTAAAAAGCCCCCTTGCGGGTAGCTAATGCCTGACCCTTTCGGAAAGTAGCGCTGCACCCAGCTAATCATGATATCCCGCTGGCGTTGATACTGGCGGGAAACAGCGCGTAGATGACGCTCAAAATGGCCCTTGGCGACAAACTCCGCCACGGCCAATTGCGGCAACGTGGCAGACGCGCCGGTGGAGACGTACTTCATATGCAGCGCCTTTTCCCGGTAGCAGCCAGGGGCCAGCCAGCCCACGCGCAGGCCCGGCCCTAAGGTTTTCGAGAAACCGCTGCACAGCAGCACGCGCCCGTCGGTATCAAAGGATTTTATCGTGAGCGGCCTGGGTTGGGTGTATGCCAAATCCCCATAAATATCATCTTCAATAATGGCCACATCAAAACGTTGGGCAAGCTGATAGAGCGCCCGCTTGCGCGCTTCTGGCATGGTATAGCCTAACGGGTTGTTATAGGTGGGCGTTACCTGAATGGCGCGAATAGGCCACTGCTCCAGCGCCAGCTCTAACGCTTCCAGGCTGATACCGGTTTGCGGGTCGGTGGGAATCTCCAGCGCCTTTAAACCGTTGGCTTTCAGAATCTGCATGGTGCCGTAGAAGCTGGGCGAATCTACCGCCACCACATCGCCGGGCTGGGTGAGCGTGCGAAGCGCAATGGAGAGCGCTTCCTGGCAGCCGGTGGTAATCAGCACATCATCCGGATGCAGCAGGCAGCCAGATGCCACCGCCAAGCGCGCCACCTGTTGGCGCAGTTCAGGGCTACCGCTGAGTTTGTCGTAATTAAAGCCGTGCAGATCGTTACTACGGTGCAGCCCGGCGAGGATTTTCGACAATGGCTTTAACGACGCCACCTCAAGATTGGGCACACCGCGCCCAAGCAGCAGCCGTTTGTCGTCTCGCTGGGTAGCTACCAGCTCTAGCACTTGGTCCCACTGGGAGACATCCAGCGGGCACTGGGCTGGTCGCGAAACAGAGGGCAAAACGGAGGGAATACGACACGGCAGCACGAAGTAGCCCGACTTTGGCCGCGACTCAATCAGTGCGGCGTCCATGAGTTGGCGGTACGCTTCTTGCGCCGTTGAGATACTCACATTCAGCTCTTGGCAGACCGCGCGAATAGAGGGTAACCGGTCGCCCACGCGATAAATCCCGTGCTCAATCCGCTCCCGTAACGTTGCCGCCACCTCTTCATAACGCGTCATCACGCCCACCCCCGCTCGGTTCATCTGCCATACAGAAGGCATCTCGTTTCGCCATACAGAGGTATAACACGCCCCATCTGTACCGTAAAAATAAAAAAATCTATATCTGTATTGCCACCAGCAGGCTGCGTAACCTAAACAGGCACCCCACCGCTCGGAGAGCCGCCATGCCACGCTTCAGCCTCACTCAGCTTCGTTACCAGCTAAGCCGCTACCAACAGCGCCGCCGCAGCCGTCGGCAGCTGCTCACGCTAGATGACCACTTGCTGAAAGATATTGGCCTCACCCGTGAACAGGCCTGCCAGGAGGGAAAACAAACGTTCTGGAAACAGACGCTCTCTAATAAGGGGGATGTATGACCACCGCCGAGTATTACTTGCTGGATGTCACCGACCAGCACTTTACGGGCAACCCACTGGCCGTGTTTCTCAACGCGGATGGGCTGGACACCTGCACCATGCAAGCGCTAGCCAATGAGTTAAATCTGGCGGAAACGGTGTTCTTGAGCGCCGAGTCAGCGCCACAACACTACCCCATGCGAATTTTCACCCCGACCAGGGAGCTGCCGTTTGCAGGACACCCTACGGTAGGCACTGCCCACCTATTGGCGGCGTTAAAACTCGCTCACCCAGAGCAACCCTTGGTGCTTCATCCGCCCATCGGGAAACTCGCGATCACATGGGCCAACGGTAGGGCAACGTTCAAAACATCCAAGGCCGTTATGCTGGCAGACAGCACTCTCGATCGCCCCACCACCGTTGAGCTGTTGGGGTTAGATATCCATCAGGTAGTGGGCGATCCGGTCATCGCCTCCTTCGGGTTGCCCTTTCACCTGATTGAGCTATCGGATATCGCAGCATTAGAGAGCGTCTGTATTTCCTCCGCCCTCTGGGCAAGTGCCGTGATGCCAAACAGTGCGGTTCAAATCTACCTGTACGCGAGGGAGCATTCAGCGGGACAAAAGACCGTGATTCGCAGCCGCATGTTCTGTATGCACGACAGCCTCTGCGAAGACCCAGCCACCGGCAGCGCCGCAGCAGCGTTAACCGGCTACTTAGCCTCACTCAAGCACGAGGCACTGCAGTGCAAGATTCATCAAGGCGTTGAAATGGGACGGCCCAGCGTTATTTATACGGCGGCCAATGGTGATATAACGCCTGGGTATGTGACGGTAGGGGGGCAGGCGGTCTTGGTGGGTAGAGGGGATATATTTTTAGCGCCAAGTTAATCGAACGATGCATCATCAGTTGAGCCAGTCTTGGGCAACAGCTCATCCCCTTTATACGCTTCAACCAGATGCGACTGTTGCCAAAGCCGGGCGACAAGTTCCTGAATAAATGAGCGCACAATAAGCGAGGGGCGTCGCCCGGCTCGAGTAACGACACAAAACGGCGAAGCGATCTCCACCTGATCCGGCAGCAGCGCTTTGAGTTCGCCCCGCTCCACCCAGTGGTTGGCATAATAGTGGGGCAAATTGCCAATAAAGTGGCCGCTTAAAATCAGTAGCGCCTGGGCTTCCATATTGGATGCATGGGCACCTACCTGGGCATTGGGGAAACTTTGAAGCTCTTGCAGGTTGGCATAGGGGCGTACCACAAAGGGGTGATTGATGACGTCCTCAACCGTTAATTGAGCGCTGTCACGAGCAAACAGCGGATGCCGTTTTGCACAGTAGATACCGTGTACTTCGGTGTAGACCTGACGGTGCTGCAAGCCTTCCATTTGCGCCGTTTCCGGCAGGATGCCGAGCTGTAAGGCTCCATTAGCAATCTCGCCAATCAAGCGATCAGGGCTGCCCACAGTGATATTGAGACGCGCCTGTGGATTCTTACGTAGGAATTCGCCAATCACGCCTTGCAGATCAAGCTCGACATCCATAATGGTGTTATCGACTACGCCCAAGCGCAGCGTGCCGTAAACGGAGCTGCGCAGCTCGCTCATCTCGCTGTCGAAATCGTCTACCGAAGAGAGCAGCTGTTTAGCGCGCTCATACACAATGGTGCCCCGCTCGGTTAGCTCAAACCCCTGCCGCCCCCGATGACAGACAGTGAACCCTACCCGCTCCTCAAGAGCACGAATATGAAAACTGATAGCAGACTGGCTCATATGCAGCGCCGTTTGCGCACCGGCAAAGCCACGGTGCTCGGTCACCGCAAGGAATACAGAGAGGCTTTTCAGGTCAGCGGCTGAGAGTTTCATCGGCATGCTCTAAGTTAGTGCAATTAACATCAATAAAATGGGTATGAACATCGAAAGATAACAGTTTTATTGTTGCATAACGCCTGCTTAACTCAAGGGGTTCTTGCTCAGTAGGCGATAGCCGCTGATTCGAGTATCACCACCCCGAGGAGCATCCCCATGCAACGTATCCCGACTATTACCGCTGGCCTCCTACTTGGCGTTAGCTTCGCCACTACCGCTCATAGCGATTTGTTAGACGACATTCGCACCGATGCCACCTTTACCGTCGGCACTGAAGCGCGCTTCGCCCCGTTTGAATACATAGAAGATGGCGAAATTGTCGGCTACTCCGCCGACATCATGGAACACATCATGAGCGAGCTTGAGGGCGTCGAATTGATCCGCATGGATCTCCCTTGGCAAGGCATTCTGCCGGGGCTGGAGCGAGAGCGCTTTGACTACGTCATTACGTCGGTCACCGCCACGCCCGAGCGTATGGAGCGCTACCACTTAAGCGCTCCCATTGCCGATGCCACCATGGCAATGCTCAAACGCGCTGGCGAGGATGACATCAGCTCACCTGAAGATATCGCCGGCAAAGTAGCCGCCGCTCAGGCAGGCTCAGCGCAGTTAGAAGCGCTGGAGGCATTGGCCGCAGAGTTAGAAGAAACGGGAACACCCGTTGCAGATATTCGTACCTACACAGGCGTTGATGAGGCCTATGCCGAGCTAGGGACGGGCCGTGTCGATGTGGTGATCAATAGTCTTCCTAACCTGCTCGAAGCCGAGCGCACCCGCCCTGATGTGTTTGAAGTGGTCGGCACTTTCGGCGACCCGGTTTACTTCTCCTGGGCCGGACGCGATGACGAAGAGAGCGCATCCCTTAACGCCTTTATGGATGAGCAGATTCAACGCCTAAATGAAGACGGCACCCTGAATGAGCTACAGGAAAAATGGTTCGGTGGCCCGATGGATCTACCGTTAGAACTCCCAGCGGCCGAGTAAAAAGGGTTGAGTTGGTGAAGCCGTTTTTCTTCATTTTACAGGTGCTACATGTTTGAGATTCTGCTCAACCACTACCCTGTGCTGCTCAAAGGCTTGACCACCACCTTGGTGGTCTCGCTTTCCGCCATCGCATTGGGGTTGGTATTAGGCGTTTTGCTGGCCTTTGGTTTGACCAGCCGGTATCGCCTAGTGCGCTGGCCCTGCGGGCTTTACCGCAGCTTTTGGCGTGGCACCCCCATCCTGCTGCAACTGCTGCTGGTCTATTACTTACTGCCCGAAATCGGCATTGAGATCGCACCTATTACCGCCGCTATTTTGACGCTTACGCTGAATACGGCCGCCTTCCAATCGGAAATTTTCCGTAGCGGCATCAGCCACATTCCCGCTGGGCAAATAGAAGCGGCGCGCATGGCGGGCATCTCGGCGTGGCAAACCCGCAGGCGCATCATCATGCCTCAGGTATTTCGCCTGACGCTGCCGCCACTGACGAACGAGATCATCACGATTCTCAAAAATTCATCGCTAATATCGGTGATTGCCGTTACCGAACTAATGCGCGTTAGCGAGCAAATCGCCTCACGCACCTTTCAGCCGCTGGAAACGTATTTGGCTGCCGCGCTGCTTTATCTCGCGGTCAATTTGGTGCTGGCACGACTCAGCGCTTACTTAGAACACCGCATGACCGGCGGTCTTGCCACCGAATAGGGGAGTGTCCGTTATGTTTGATATTGCCCTGCTATGGGACGTCCGTGGGCTGATTCTGCAAGGGTTGTGGAATACGCTGTGGATCTGCTTTTTCGGCTGCTTACTAGCCGTTTCATTGGGGCTGGTGCTGGCGGCGCTACGGCTGGCTAATCCACGCCTGTTCGGCTATCCGGTGGCCTGCTATGTGGAAATTTGCCGCGGCATCCCGCTGCTGATTCTGTTGTTTTTACTCTATTACGGCGGCCCCAGCATTGGCCTACGGCTAGATGCTGAGATTGCCGGTGTCACCGGTATTGGGCTGTATGGCGCAGGCTACTTTGCGGAAATTTATCGTGGCGGCTTCAAGTCCATTCCCAAAGGCCAGCTTGAGGCGGCGCGAATGCTCGGCATTTCACCCTGGCACGCGCTGATACGTATTCAGATTCCTCAGATGGCACGTCTGATCGTACCGCCCGGCACCAATCAGCTAATCATTTTGGTGAAAGAGTCCGCGCTGATTTCGATTATCTCAGTGGATGACCTGACCAAAAACGCCACCACCATCGTTAATCAGACGTTTCAGGTCATCGAGCCCTACTTGGCGGTTGCGTTGCTCTACTGGCTGATGATTGAACTGGTCGCCCGGGGCGGCTATGCGCTGGAAAAACGCTTAGCCAATCGTCAACCGCGCCATGTCGCTCAAAAGGATAACTCCCATGCCAACGGCTGACACACTCTCACCGCCTACGCCTACCCGACAAAAAGCCATTGTTGAGGCACACGGTATCAGTAAGCAGTTTGGCGATCTGGAAGTGCTGACCAACATCGACTTCAGCCTCGCCCCTTCCGAAGTGGTCTGCGTGATTGGCCCCTCCGGCTCGGGTAAATCCACCCTGCTACGCTGTCTGGCGTTCTTGGAGCCCTACGATCATGGCAGCGTTTATATCGACGGCCAGCTATTGGGCTTTGAGGATCGCAACGGCAAGCGTGTGCGCACCAGTGAAAAGCGCGTAGATGAAGTGCGCGCGCCAGTGGGCATGGTGTTCCAGCACTTTCACCTATGGCCCCATCGCACGGCACTGGAGAACGTGACCGAAGCGCTGCGTCTGGTTAACGGCCTTTCCCGGCAGGATGCAGAAGTGGAAGGCATGGCCATGCTCGAACAGGTTGGCCTTGCTGACCGTGCAGGCCACTTTCCCGAGAGCCTTTCTGGTGGCCAGAAGCAGCGGGTGGCGATTGC
The DNA here is from genome assembly GCF_056857535.1 of Vreelandella sp. L-25. Taxonomy (NCBI): domain Bacteria; kingdom Pseudomonadati; phylum Pseudomonadota; class Gammaproteobacteria; order Oceanospirillales; family Halomonadaceae; genus Vreelandella; species Vreelandella sp. L-25. The sequence goes on along the minus strand of NZ_JBSXNH010000089.1, from coordinate 92,586 downwards.
TCGGGCGCTCGCCATGAAGCCCAGAGTAATGTTCTTCGATGAGCCTACCTCGGCGCTCGACCCTGAACTGGTTGGCGAAGTCCTGGATGTCATGAAAAAGCTAGCCGCCGATGGCATGACCATGGTGATCGTCACCCATGAAATGGGCTTTGCCGCCAAAGTGGCTGACCGCGTGATCTTTATGGATCAAGGCCGCGTGGTCGAGAGCGGCCCGCCCGCAACCCTGTTCCGCCAACCAAAAAGCGAACGCCTTCAACAGTTTCTTAATACCTGGCGTGAGCGCCATATCGACTGACTCAGTCACCTAAACACGATTAAAACACCTGGAGCATCCCATGAGTTCTGATACACGCTTTGACCACGCTCGCATTGAGCAACTGCCGCGCAGCAACAGCGAACCCTGCGGCCATAACCACAGCTTGGAAAACCCCATCTCCCCCGACGGCACGCCGGTGTTAGGCAAGCGCTACGAAGTCGCCGCCCGTGGCGGCCGGGCAGTGCGTCTAAAAGCCGGACAAACCATCCGTATTATTAATACCCACGGTACCCAAGTGTGCGACACCTGGGCGTTTAGCACCGATAATATCAACGAGTTCATGTCTTGGGAGCACGGGCGTGCCTGGTTGAGCGCGCTGATTCCTCAGGCAGGCGACCCGCTGATAAGTAACCGCCGCCGCCCGATCATGACCCTCACCGCCGACACTTCGCCGGGTATCCACGACACGCTAATGGCCGCCTGCGACCTGTTCCGCTATATGACGCTGGGTGTTGAGGGCTACCACGATAGCTGCGCCGATAACCTGCGTTTAGCCATGAAAGCGATAGGCGTTGTCACTCCCGAGGTGCCTCAGCCGCTCAATCTATGGATGAACATTCCCGTTAATGACCAGATGAAAGTCGACTGGTGCCCGCCTGTGTCCAAACCCGGTGACTATGTCGAGCTACGCGCTGAGATGGACTGTATCGTGGCGATGTCCGCCTGCCCGCAAGACATTATTCCCATCAATGGTGCAGACTGCGTACCTGTCGAGGTACATTTTGAAGTCTACGAATAAAATCCCCTAGGGAGAGCCTGATGGAAAGCCACCTTCATTATCCAACCGAGAAGCCCGTCATTGATGTGGCGGCGATAGCAGCAGCGGTAAACCCGGAACGACTTGCCAACGACTTAGCCACGGTCGCGAAGATGGGCGGCCGATCAGACGGCGGTGTAGCGCGTTTAGCGCTTGATGACAACGACACCCGCGCCCGGCTTTGGCTGATTGAGCAGGCCAGCGCACTGGGTGCCAGGGCAAGCGTCGACGCGATCGGCAACGTGTTTCTTGATGTGCCCGGTAGTGACCCCGCGCTTGAGCCTGTCGTTACGGGCAGTCATTTGGATAGCCAACCGACGGGTGGCAAGTACGATGGAGCGCTGGGCGTGCTGGCAGGGCTTGAAGCACTGCGCGCGCTTAAGCAGGCGGGGTTTACACCGCGCCGCCCTCTTTCACTGGTGAGTTGGACTAATGAAGAGGGGGCGCGCTTCTCACCCGGCACTTCTGGTTCGGCGGTATTTTGCGGCGTGCGAAGCCTGGATGAAACGCGCTTAGTCGAAGACAACGACGGCGTCAGTCTGGGACGTGCCTTGGATACTTGCCTGGCGGAACTGGACGCTGCAGGCGTTCCCCGTCGCCCGTTGGCAACTCCGATGCATGCTTTTCTTGAGCTGCATATTGAGCAAGGCCCTATTCTGGAGCGCCAGGGTGTCTCTGCAGGCGTTGTAGAAGGCATTCAAGGCGTTAGCTGGTATGAAGTCACCGTATCGGGAAGCGCCAACCACGCGGGCACCACCCCGCGTGCCATGCGTCGCGATGCGCTAGAGGGCGCCTGTGCGCTGGCAACCGCACTACGAGAAGCCGCCCGAGATAGCGAAGACCGCGTGCGTTTTACCATTGGCACGTTTGCCGTCAGCCCTGGCTCGGTGAACACCATTCCCGATCAGGTCACCTTCACTATTGATTTACGCCACCCCGAAGCAGCGACGCTAAAAGCGCTGGAAGCCGAATTCAATGAGCTCGCTCAGCAGACCTGGGCAGGCTGCAAAGCAACACTGACATCGCTATCGCGCGTTGAGCCAGTGGCGTTTCCCGCCACCCTCACCGTTCTGCTTGATGACACCGCCCATGAACTAGGTATTACTGCACCGCGATTAGTATCGGGTGCCTTTCACGATTCGATTCACCTCGCCAACCACTGCCCAACAGCGATGCTGTTTGTACCCTGCCGCGATGGCCTTAGCCACCACCCTGATGAGCATACTGAACTTGATGATGCCGTTGCAGGCACGCAACTACTGGCCGCCAGTTTGGCGAGCTTAACCCGATAAGGAGAGCCACATGGCCAAGGGCACCGACGGCACTCGCCGCAATGCCGCCACCGGCGAAAGCTACCTACCGCACCAGGAGCCACGCTATCGCGAAATAGCCAGCTTCTTGCGTGCGCCGCTAGCCGAATCGTTAGACGAACTCGATATTGCCCTGGTCGGCATTCCTTTTGATGGCGGGGTCAGCAATCGCCCAGGCGCCCGCCATGGCCCGCGTGAGATTCGCAACCAGTCGAGTATGATGCGCAGCCTGCACCATGTCACACGTCTAGACCCTTTTGCTCAGGCACGCATTGCCGACATAGGCGACGTTCGCTTTTCATCGATCTACGACCTTGAGCAGGTCTCCAATGATATTGCCACTTATTACTCGGCGATTCGCCGAGCAGGCGTTATCCCGCTAAGCGTTGGTGGCGACCACTTGATTACCTATCCCATCCTGCGTGGCTTAGCGGCCGATGGCCCGGTGGGGTTGATCCATATTGATGCTCATACCGACACCTGGGACGAGTTTCAGGGCTCAAAATTTCACCACGGCGGCCCCTTCCGCCTCGCCTGTGAACATGGCCTGATTGACCCCAAACGCACGGTGCAAATTGGCATTCGCGGTGCCCAAAACACCACACAAGGCTGGGACTACTCAGACGCTAGCGGCATGCGAGTAATATTTATGGAAGAAGTAGATGCGCTGGGCATTGAAGCGACAGTCGCCGAAGCTCGCCGCGTCGTGGGCAGCGGCCCAGTATATCTATCCTTCGATATCGATAGCATCGACCCCGCCTTCGCGCCTGGGACCGGCACCCCTGAAGTAGGCGGTCTTACCAGCCTGCAAGCCCTGCAGCTAGTGCGCGGCTTTCGCGGCATACCGCTTATCGGCGCCGATGTAGTGGAAGTCTCCCCACCCTTCGATCCCAGCGGCAACACAGCACTGCTTGGAGCCACCATTATGTACGAACTTTTTTGTTTGATTGCTGAGCAAGTAAGCCTGGAAAGTCTAAGCCGTCAGCCCAATGCCTCTTAAAATCACAGAGGTCACCGACTGCACGGCTTTTTCAAACTGTAAGTCGTCCAGAGGTTTGTCGTCGTTGAGCAGGTAGATTTGGTAGTCGAAGTCCGCGTAGTGCTGGGTGGAGGCCCAGATCATGTAAAGCAGGTACGAAGGCTCGACGGGATTGATTTGGCCGGAATCGACCCATTCGCGGATTTTCGACTCTTTTAGTTTGGCCCATTCATAAAGGTTATCGCGCAGGCGCTCTTTGAGCATCGGGGCACCCTGCATCACTTCAGCGGCCCACACTTTGGAGCCGTGGGCGCGGTTGCGAGAGTGGTTCATCTTGGCGCGAATGTAGGTGGAGAGCACCACTCGGGGGTCTTCATACAGCTCAAAGCAGAGCGCGTCCTGCTTCCATAGCTCTAATAGCGCCAGCAATACCTCTTGATAGAGTACTTTCTTAGTGGCGAAATAGTAGTGCACATTGGACTTTGGCAGGTCGGCTAACTGGGCAATGTCGCCCATGGAGGCACCGGCGTAGCCTTTTTCGGCAAACAGCTGCTCCGCCGCCTGAAGGATCTTTTTGACGTTCGTTTGCCGAATTTCGTCCTGTGTTCTCGCCACGCTGGTATCCCTTTGCAACCCTGACCGCTCATAATACGCACCAAAAAATACACCACCGCCCAACAATGATGCAGGCGGTGGTGCAGTGAAGATGGCGCAGTTAGCGCATCGCGTCAACGCTGGTTAGTAGGAAACGAGAACTCCGCCCGTGTGGCTTCGCTGACGGAAGGCCAGCGCTGGGAAACCGCTTTGCGGCGAGTGTAGAAGCGCACCGAGTCTGGGCCGTAGGCGTGAAGGTCGCCAAACAGCGAACGCTTCCAGCCGCCAAAACTGTGATACGCCACCGGCACGGGCAACGGTACGTTCACCCCCACCATGCCGACCTCGATACCGTCGGTGAAACGGCGGGCGGCTTCGCCATCGCGGGTAAACAGGCAGGTGCCGTTGCCGTATTCGTGGTCGTTGATCAGCTGCATAGCATCGTCAAGGCTGCCGACCCGTACCACGCAGAGTACCGGCCCAAAGATCTCTTCCTGGTAAATGCGCATGTCAGCGGTGACGTTATCGAACAGGCAGCCACCCACAAAATAGCCATCCTCATGGCCAGCGACGGTCAGGCCACGGCCATCCGCCACCAGCGAAGCGCCAGCGTTCACACCGTCTTCAATAAAGCCAAGCACTTTATCGCGATGCTCTGCGGTGACCAGCGGGCCCATATCCAGGCCTTTATCGGTACCCGGGCCCACCTTCAACTGAGCGATTTTGGGCAGCATGGTTTCCACTAACCGGTCGGCAGTTTCATCGCCTACGCACACCGCTACCGAGATCGCCATGCAGCGCTCGCCGCAGCTGCCGTAGGCGGCACCCATCAGAGTATTGGAGGCGTTTTCCAGGTCGGCATCCGGCAGAATCACCGCGTGGTTCTTCGCCCCGCCCAGGGCCTGAACGCGCTTGCCCGCTGCCGAACCTCGGGAATAAATCGCTTCCGCCACGGGTGTGGAACCCACAAACGAAATGGCTTTCACGGCTTTGGCATCCAAGAGTGTTTCCACCGCTTCGCGGCCACCGTGAATCACGTTCATCACGCCTTTGGGCAGCCCCGCTTCTTGCAGCAGTTCAGCCACGGCCATGGCCGCTGATGGGTCTTTTTCGGAAGGCTTAAGAATAAAGGTGTTACCGCAGGCAATCGCCATCGGGTACATCCACAGCGGCACCATGGCGGGGAAGTTAAACGGCGTAATGCCCGCGACCACGCCCAGCGGCTGGAAGTTAGACCACGCATCAATGCCCGGCCCCACGTTGTGGGAGTACTCGCCTTTCAGTAACTCCGGCACGCCGCAGGCGTACTCGACGTTCTCAATACCGCGCTTCAGCTCGCCCATGGCGTCTTCGACCGTTTTGCCATGCTCTTCGCTGACTAGTTGCACGAGGCGGTCCGCGTGCTCTTCCAGCAGTTGCTTAAAGCGGAACATCACCTGGGCGCGCTTGGCGGGCGGCGTATCGCGCCAGGCAGGAAACGCCGCCTGAGCCGCAGCAATGGCTCTCTCCACATCTGCTGCGCTGGCATCCGCCACTTGGCGAACCACCTTGCCCGTGGAGGGGTTGGTCACATCCAGCGTACGCTGGCTTTCCACCAGCTCACCATTAATCAGGTGGGAAACAACACTCATCATGAAACTCCGAAACAGGGTGGGCCAGGGTTATGCCAGGGAATCCAGGGTACTGGCGACGGCATCGAACAAACGTTCAAGCTCGGCTTCCGTGGTGCCAAAGGGAGGGCCGAACTGCAGGGTGTCGCCGCCGTAGCGCACGTAAAAGCCAGCTTCCCAAAGCGCCATATGCGCATCGCGGGGGCGAATGGTGGGGTCGCCGTTGCGCGGCGCTAGCTGAAGGGCACCAGCCAAGCCGTAGTTGCGAATATCGACAATGTGGTTGTGGCCTTTTAGGGCGTGCAGCTTCTGCTCGAACACCGGAGCGATGGCATTCACCTGAGCGGGGAAGTTTTCACGCTCCATCATCTCCAGCGCCGCCAGCCCCGCCGCGCAGGCCACGGGGTGGGCGCTGTAGGTGTAGCCGTGGGGGAATTCAATCGCGTGTGGGGCACCGCCTGCATGCATAAAGGTGTCGAAAATCTCACTAGTGGCAATCACTGCGCCCATCGGCACCGCGCCATTAGTGATCTGTTTAGCCACGTTCATGATATCCGGCGTGACGCCAAACGCTTCGGCCCCGGTGGTCGCCCCACTGCGGCCAAAGGCGGTAATGACTTCATCAAAAATCAGCAGAATATCGTGGGCGGTGCAGATCTCCCGCAGCCGATCCAAATAGCCTTTTGGCGGCACAATCACACCCGCCGAGCCCGACATCGGCTCCACAATCACCGCTGCAATGGTAGAGGCATCGTGCAGGGCGATTTGATCCAGCAGCGCATCGGCCAGCTCAGCGCCGGTTTCCGCTTGGCCACGGGTGTACGCATGGCCCGTCTGCAGGGTGTGAGGCAGGTGCGTCACGTCCATCAACTGACCGTAGTGCTTGCGGTTACCGCCAATGCCCCCCAGGCTGGTGCCGCCGATATTCACCCCGTGGTAGCCCTTGGCGCGGCCAATCATGCGGGTTTTTTCCGGCTTGCCCTTCAACCGCCAATACGCTTTGGCCATCTTGACCGAGGTATCGGCGGCTTCTGAACCGGAGTTGGTGAAAAACACGTGATCCAACCCGGCTGGCGTTAGGCTGGCGATTTTCTCCGCCAGCTTGAACGCCAACGGGTGGGCAATCTGAAAGCCCGGGGCAAAATCCAGCGTACCCAGCTGCGCCGCCACGGCTTTTTGGATCTCTTCACGGTTATGGCCTGCCCCGCAGGTCCACAGGCCAGAGAGCGAATCGAACAGCTTGCGCCCCTGGTCATCGATGTAATAACGCCCTTCCGCCCCGGCAATCATGCGCGGGTTGGTGCGGAAATCGCGGTTCGCGCTGAACGGCATCCAGAAGTGCTGGTTGAGGGCGGTGCCTGATGCAGGCTGCTCAGCCTTTTTTTCCGCTGGCTGTGCGGTCGTTTTACTTTTTAAACCAAACATAGTGTCCAGCTCCGTCGCTATGAGACATGCCCTCAGCATGCGCCACCCACTACGTTTATAAAATTATGCTTTTCTTGAGTTCACGTTAGAGAATTCATACGCATCACAACGCCAAACGTTGCCTACTTACCTTGACGTAGCGATTCAAAGCGCCTAATTCTTATATTTATACGAATAAATACAACAAATCAGTGGAACACGCCTAAGTAGCACTCGCACAGACAATGCGCCAAACAGCGCTGTTGTTGCCTGCGTGCACTATGAACACTGCTCACAATTTCAATATAAACAAAGGGCTAACTTGCTATGAAATACTTAACACCCTTAAAGCTGTCTATTTATGGCGGCATGCTCTTCAGCTTTTTTATGCTGGAAAGCCCCCTCATTATGCTGGCTAACCGCATAGAACCTATGGTGATGGGTCTCCCTTTTCTGCTGGTGTGGAACTTGTTCTGGTGGTTTGCATTAACGGCACTGTTTTTGGTGGCTTATTTCACCAATTGGGGCAGCCCCGAACCATCCGCTGTCCACGCAACTAAACAGCTGTAAAAAAAGGGGTTCACCATGACCGGTAGCTTATTAATTATTGCAGCTTTTATGATAATCCCCTTGATGGTGGGGGTTTTATCCGCGCGTCAATCGCAAGAAACCAGCGAGGACTTTTTTGTTCAAGGCCGTGCCATGGGGAGTATCGCGGTCTTCTTCACCGTCGCGGCAACCTGGTGGAGTGCGTTTGCGTTCCTCGGCTCTAATGCCACGTTTTATACCAACGGGCCGGTATTTCTGACGGCGTTAGCCTGGAACCTCCTGTTTGGCTTTATGTATTACTGGATAGGCAAACGGGTTTGGTTTTTAGGTAAACGATTCAATTATTTAACACCTTCAGATTTAATTGGTGATTTTTATAATAGCGAGGCACTACGCATTACCGTTGCCGCTATTACGCTGATTTTTACCGTACCTTATCTGCAGATCCAGCTCACTGGCGGCGCTTATTTAATCGAGGTCGCCTCGGGCGGATTAATTCCTTTCTGGCTCGCCGCCCTGCTGTTTTACTTCATTATTATCATCTACGTATGGATTGGCGGTATCCGCGCTATCGCCTGGACCGACGTTATTTATGGTGCGCTGCTATTCTTCGGCATGCTGTATGCCGGTTACTACATTTCCAGCCAAGTAGGTGGCCCAACAGCGCTATTTAGTCAGCTTCAGCAAACGTCTCCTGACCATCTCACCATGCCTGGGCCTAACGGCACGATGGGCTACCCCATGTGGTTCTCGCTGTTTGCTATTACCGCCATTGGTGCCTTTATGGGCCCGCAAATCTGGCTGCGTATGTACTCGGTGAAACACGGCAAACTGTTTAACTTGATGCCGTTCTTGCTGGGATTGGCGGCCTTTGCCTATGTAGGCTCGGTGCTGTCTGGCTATTCAGGCGTGCTGCTTGAACCCAACGTAGAGAACCCGGACCAGATCCTGCCCATTATGCTGATGGAGTATGCGCCTTACCTACTCGCATCACTGATCATGGCAGCCGGTGCTTCAGCCGCTATGTCTACCGCTAACTCGCAGATCCATGCGGTGTCTACCGTGGTGACGATGGATATCTACAAACGCTATGTCAATCGTGACGCAAGCCAAGCGCGCATTGTGTATATCGGTCGTTTATCGCTGGTGGGCTTCTCATTGGCCGCTTATATCATGGCGCTTACCGTACCTGGCGTACTGGTCACGATTGGTATTGCAGCACTGGCGGGCACCGCGCAGTTGATCATTCCCACCATAGGGGCCATCACCTGGAAAAAAGCGCACCCCACCGCTGCACTGGCGGGTTTGTGGGCGGGCGTTGCCTGCGTGCTACTCATGACCTTTGGCCCGCTCAGCGCACCGTTTGGCTACCATGCGGGTATCTGGGGTTTATTGCTGAATGCTGCGCTGTTTGTTGGGCTCAGCCACGCGCTGCATCGACGCGACACAGCGGTCGTGGAACGCTTTACCCAAGCACGCTATGACTATGATGCCGAGTACCACCCAGAGCGCTTACCCGCTTATACGCAAGAAATCACCAATAGCGCTAACCACCAATAAGGAGTGGGTTGATGACTCAAGCCCCTGTTTCAACCTCGCCGCGCCGACCCAAGCTTGCCGAGCTGATTAGCGACGACATTAAGCGCTGGATCGCCGCAGAGTCACTGGGGGAAGGTGACCGGCTGCCCAATGAAAAAGCGCTGATGGAGCTTTACGGTAGCGCTAAGGGCACCGTGCGCGAAGCGCTCAAGATCTTAGAGGTTGAGGGGCTCATCACGTTAAAAACCGGGCCTAAAGGAGGCGCGGTCATTAATCAGCCCAGCATGGAGCCCGCCAGCCGCATGCTGCGTAACTTTCTGCACTTCCAGCAATTGGATGGCAAGCAGGTGTACCAGTTACGCAAACTGCTGGAAGTAGAACTGGCGGCTTCCGTGGTGGGTAAGCTCACCGAGCAGGACTTCCAACATTTGGAAGCCAATATGTCGGCCTGCGCCTGCCGTGCGAGTCATGAAGAGGATCACCGGCACCAACGTTTTCTAGAGCTGGAGTTTCACCAGCTGCTGGCCCGCGCCTGCCCGAATCCATTGCTCGCGTTTATGTGTCAGTTCTTAAACGACATGCTGCGCGATTTGGTGGTGATCAAAAAAGCGTACGTCCCGGAGCGAAAGCAATTCGACCACGCCAATCAGGATTACCACCGCCAGCTAGTGGATGCCTACCGCGCTGAAGATGCCCCGCGTGTGCGACAGATCATGGCCGAGCACATGGCCGATGCTGAACATCACATGAGTGCACTGGAAGCAGAAATGGCGGTACAGATGCTGGTCAGCAACGACTCACCCAATCATCAGAATCACCGTTCCAAGCTGCACGACTTACTAACGGAAAACACATCCGTTTAACTTTGCGAGGAGAGTGAGATGAATACCTACGTTACCCCCATCAAAGAGTCCAACCTGCATACTGACAGCGACCGCCTTTGGGCGTCGCTCATGGAGATGGCCAAGCTAGGGGCCACGCCGAAGGGCGGCGTGAACCGCCAGGCGCTGACCGACTTAGAGCACCAAGGCCGCGATCTGTTTATTCAGTGGTGTCGTGCTGAAGGATGTACGATTCGCATTGATAATATTGGCAATATTTTTGCCCGCCGGGAAGGCAGCGACCCCAGCGCCAAAACCGTCATGGCGGGCAGCCACTTAGATACCCAACCCACCGGCGGTAAATACGACGGCTGCTTCGGTGTCATGTCTGGCCTTGAAGTGATTCGCACCCTAAACCAGCACAACATCACCACACAATCGCCGATTGAAGTGGTCGCGTGGACCAACGAAGAAGGCTGCCGATTCCCACCCTGTATGATGGGCTCCGGGGTATTCACTGGTGAGCTGGCGTTTGACGCTATGATGGCGCGCACCGACGCCGATGGTGTCACGGTCAGCGATGCCTTAGACGCGATTCACTATCGCGGTAGTGATGAGGTCTCACCCAACGAGATCAAAGCCTATTTTGAGCCACACATTGAGCAAGGCCCCATTCTCGAAGATACCGACACCACCATTGGCGTTGTCATCGGTGGGCTTGGGCAGAAGTGGTTCGACTTAACCCTCACAGGGCTTGAAGCCCATGCAGGCCCCACCCCAATGAATCTTCGTCGGGATGCCATGATGGGGGCCGCAGAAGTTACTCAAGCGCTCAACCGAATTGCCCATGAGCACCAACCCCACGGGCGCGGCACGGTAGGCTGTATGACGCTACACCCAGGTTCGCGCAATGTAATTCCCGGCCAAGTCAAAATGACCCTGGATATGCGCCACTGGGAACCCGACGCCCTAATCGCTATGGGCCAAGCGGTGACGGCCGCCGTTGAAGACATTTGCCAACGTCACGGGTTGGAATACGAGCTCACCCCCACCGCAGATTTTGCACCTGAGCATTTCAATAAAGCATGCGTGGATAGCGTGCGACAAGCCGCTGAAAAGCTGCAGCTGTCACACATGGATATCATCAGCGGAGCCGGGCACGATGCGATGTTTATTGGCCGTGTCGCCCCCGCTGCCATGATCTTTATTCCCTGCAAAGATGGCATTAGTCATAACGAGATTGAAAGCGCCACCCCCGAGCACGTCCACGCAGGTTGTAACGTCTTACTGCACGCCATGCTCAATGCGGCCGGTGTGAAAAGTGGGGAGTAACCATGGTGGATACCTTTGAAACCCTGACGGCAACTGATGCATTGGCACGTTTCAGCGAGGGCTCGCTCTCGCCGGAAACGCTGGTGGAAGACTGCTTAACGCGTATTGAGCGGGATAACCCCAAGGTGAATGCCTTCACCTGTACTAACGGTAAAGAGGCACGCCGTTTAGCGGCAGAATCCGCTCGACGCTGGCAAGCAGGTACCCCCTGCGGCCCGCTAGACGGGGTTCCAGTGACGATCAAAGATTTAACCCTAACCAAAGGCCTGCCTACACGGCTGGGTTCCACCACCACGGCTCCGGATGGCCCCTGGGAGGTAGATGCGCCCATTAGCCGTCACCTACGCAATGCCGGGGCCATTGTGGTCGGTAAAACCACCTCGCCTGAATTTGGTTGGAAAGGCGTCACCGATAACCCGCTGCACGGCATCACCCGCAACCCTTGGAACACTGAGCTAACGCCAGGAGGGTCATCCGGCGGCGCGGGGGCAGCCGCGGCGCTTAACCTGGGCCTACTTCATCAAGGCAGCGACGCGGGCGGCTCCATCCGTATTCCGTGCAGCTTTACCGGCACGTTTGGTATTAAACCTACTTTCGGCTGGGTGCCTCAGTGGCCTGCCAGCGCCATGAGTACGCTGTCTCATCTAGGGCCTATGACGCGCACTGCACGTGATAGCGCCCTCATGCTCAGCGTCATGGCCCAGCCCGATGCTCGGGATGGTTACGCTGGAAACCCCACCGGGCCAGACTGGCTCACGCCGCCCCCAGCAAGCCTCAGTGGATGGCGCATCGCGTTTAGCGCCAATCTTGGCTACGTAGAGGTAGCACCAGATATTGCCCAGCGAGTTGAGGAAGCCATCGCTTATTTAGAAGCATTGGGGGCCACCGTAGAATGCATAGACCCAGGCTTTAGCGATCCGCTTAAAACGTTTAATACGCTCTGGTTTGCGGGGGCTACGCAGGCACTCGAAAAACTGAACGAACAGCAGCAGGCAGCGCTTGATCCTGGCTTTCTGGAGATTGCACGACGCGGGCAAGACGTATCGCTTTCCGCCTACCTCGCCGCCCGGCGTGAGCGCAGCGAATTGACCGCCCACATGGCCGCCTTTCAAGAACGCTATGATTTGCTGGTAACGCCTACGATGCCCATTGCACCCTTTGCGGCGGGCCACAACGTACCATCGGGTAAGCACTATCGAGATTGGATGGACTGGACGCCGTTCAGCTATCCCTTCAACCTGACCCAACAGCCCGCGGCTTCCCTTCCCTGCGGGCTAGACAACCAGGGGCTGCCGGTAGGTTTGCACTTAGTGGCAGGTAAATATCAAGACCTCAAGGTACTGCATGCGGCCCAGTTACTTGAACGCTATTTGCCACCGTTGACGCCGCCTACAACACCACCTCAAACCCCTCAAACTTAGGCGGGCCAAGGTAGATGCCTTCTGGCGCTTTGGCGTTGGCGTGGGCCTTGCGGAAGGCCTCTGACTTTGTCCAGGCGCGGAAGGCCTCTTCGGATTCCCACACGCTGTGGGAGATAAACACGGTGTGGTCTTCCTGGCTTTCGCCCTGCAGCATTTGGAACTGCTTGAAGCCCGGCACTTCGTCCAAGTGGGAATCGCGGTTGCGCCATACCTCTAGAAAATCCTCTTCGCGGCCTGGGGCAATCCGAAAACGGTTCATGGCGATATACATAGTGGCTCTCCTGCGGGCGGGTGTGACTCAGTTAGTTACGCAAACAATCGCTTGATGGTAACGTCATCACTGCATCACGAATAGATAAGTGACGAACAGGCGTTACGGCTAATGGCTCAGGCACCCCTTCAGGTCGTTTGGTTCAAACGCGATTTACGTATTCACGATCACGCACCGCTGGCCAACGCCGCAGCGGCGGGCCCGGTGCTGCCGCTATTTGCCATCGAGCCTGGGCAGAGGCAAGCACCCGACAGCGCCCTACGCCACTGGCAGTTTGCCGCCGATTCGCTAGTTGACCTGGCCCAGGCGCTCGACACCCTGGGCCGTAAGCGCTCCACCAACCTTGCAGTTACCCACAAAAAGCCCGCCCATCGCCAACAGCTTACGCTACCTGACAATGGACGGGCTTAGTACTGCCTAAACGCTACTAGCGAAGCGCTTCCAACGACTCCTCAATAATACTCAACCCTTCCTCCAACACCGCAGACGACACCGTCAGCGGTACCAGAATACGGATGCTGTTGCCGTAGAAGCCGCACGACAGCAGGATCAGGCCTTTCTCGCGAGCTTTGGCGCAGAGCACGCCGGTGAGTTGTGGGTCGGGCTTGCCTTCACCGTTGAGCAGCTCAAACGCGGCCATAGCGCCGAGCTGGCGGCCGTAGGCGACGGCGGGGAAGCGCTCTTCCCAGACGGCGAAGCGTTCGGCCAACATTTTGCCCATCTGCTCGCTGCGGGCCAAGATGTTCTCTTCTTCGATGGCTTCAATCACCGCCAGGGCTGCCGCGCAGGAGAGCGGGTTGCCGCTGTAGGTGCCGCCTAGAGAGTTGGGGCCGGAGGCGTCCATCACCTTGGCGGTGCCGACCACGGCAGAAAGCGGCATGCCGTTGGCGAGGCTCTTGGCGGTGGTGAGAATGTCCGCTTCGATGCCGCTATGTTCCAACGCAAACAGCTTGCCGGTACGGGCGAAGCCGGACTGCACTTCGTCGGCGATCAGCAGAATGCCGTGCTCGTCGCACAGGGCGCGCAGGGCTTTCAGGTAGCCCGGGGAGGCGATGTAAAAGCCGCCTTCGCCCTGTACCCCGGCATGTGGAAGCATCTGGGGGAAGAAAAGGATGCCCCGGATTCCCGGTGCTGTGTTACCGCCAAGCGTGGCGCCATCAAGAAGATGGACGACAGTCCGATGAAAGCGCTGCTGCTCAAGATCGAGAAGGCGAAGGCCAGCATCCGTGCCAAGGTCGAGCATCCGTTTCATGTGATCAAAAACCTCTTCGGCTACCGGAAGGTGCGCTACAAGGGGCTGGCCAATCTGGTGCTGGCGGCACGATGCGAAGGACGCGTTGACAGGGCCAGTGCGTCTTGAATCTGCCCTGCCAGCCGAATAATCCGGCTGGCAGGGGAAACAGACCACCTTCGCTGGTCAGAAAGCGACCGCTGATGCAGTGAAAGTGCCCTTATGAGCGTTTCAGCCGCTTAGAGACGAATTGATCAGCGGCTCCCTATCTGTCTGCCTACTCACCAGAGCTGAATCTGATAGAGATTCTGTGGCGGCAGATGGAGTACACTTGGCTGCCTTTGAGTGTCTATCTCTCGTTTGAACGTCTATGTGAAGAGGTACACCGCTTACTCGGTGGTTACGGAACTGATCACGCGATTAATTTTGAATAGGCACTTATATCTGTCATCGGGGATAGAAATGAGGAATTGACCTTCAACCAGACGTAGTTCGCAGGTATCATCCAGGCATGCTCCCTTGTGGTAACGGTGAGCGTCAGCCGGTATGCCGTGGTCTTATAGGCTTCACCAGCAGATAAGATTGCTCACCACTGCGGAAGACACCTCATGTTGCCATCATTAACCTCTATTCTCTCCCGCCTGCGTCTGAAACATATGCAGTTGCTAGTGGCCATCGAGGATCACGGCTCATTGCACAAAGCAGCCAAGGCGATTTCAATCTCTCAGCCTGGGGCAACCAAGGTCCTGCAAGAAATCGAGGTTTCCATCGGCATGCCGCTGTTTGAGCGCACCTCAAAAGGCATAGTTGCCAATGAAGCCGGGCGCTGCGTTACCCGCTATTCCCGTTTGATTTGTAATGATATTGCGCACATGAGAGAGGAAATCACGGGGCTGATTGAGGGTACCGGAGGCCACATTGCCGTTGGGGCCGTCATGGGAGCCATGCCGCTACTGACCAAGGCCGTGCATGAGTTGCGGAAGGAACAGCCGTCACTCTCAATAGAAATTTTTGAAGACAATAGCGGTAACCTGATGAACCAGCTTGCTCAAGGACGCCTTGATCTCGCGCTATGCCGGCCCGCCATGGGACACAAGCTTTCCGCTACCGATAGTCTGCCGCTCAGTGATGAGCCTATCGCCGTGGTGACCCATATCCAACACCCACTGGCCAGGATAAAGGGCCTTAATTTTTCCAAACTTGCCAGCTATCCGTGGATTTTCTATACCGCCAATATGCCGATGCGACATGCCATTGAACGCGAACTGCAGCAATCCGGTCTAGAACCGATTCAACCTTCGCTAGAGACTTCCTCGGCTATAGCCACCATTATGCTATTGCAACAGGATCCGAGCCTGGCTGCCGCCCTACCAGAGGACGTAGCACGCTTTTTTGCCCAAAATCAGCTGGTTGCCTTACTTGATATAGATATCACCCCATCAATGAGCGCCTGTGACATCGTCAAACGGCAGGGCGCTCAACTGACCCCTGCAGCCCATTTACTAATCTCCCAGCTTTATCTTAACATAGGAAAAACCTATGACCCAGACAACTGGCAAGGGTAAACAAACGTCCTACCCTGCTCGCCGTTTTACCCGGTACCTTAGGGTAAATAGTGGCATTGTTGATCAAATCAGAGCCGAGAAAGCCTGTCCCTATTGGGCTTGATGCTCTTAACTGACCGGCTGGCGAACAGGCATACCAAGTCCTATGACTTTGTTCATGACCTTCACCCCAGCCAGGGTTTCACCGACCTGGCCGTTGTAGTTACGCAGACTGAGCTTGGGGCTCACCAGCTGTTTGTAACGGGACATCGCCGTTTCTGCCAGCGACCGCTGATGGTAGCCAGAGGCACGTTTCCACTCAGCAAGGTTTCCTGATTTCAGTGCCGTCACGGCGTCGTTTCTCGGATGTCCATCTTCCCAATAACCGGCATTTTTGCGCGGTGGGATGGTCGCTTTGCTGCCTTTTTGAGCAAGAGCTGATGGCATTCCTGAGTATCGTAAGCGCCGTCACCCGACACCTGATGTAACCAGCGGCGTAGTGGGTTAAGCAAGGTCGGCAAGACCTCGTTGTCGGCCACGTTCTCCAGGCTAACTTCAGCGGCGATGACCTCGTGGGTGCGGGCATCAACAGCCAGGTGCAACTTGCGCCAGACCCGGCGCTTATCCTTGCCGTGCTTGTACTGTTTCCATTCGCCTTCACCGAACACCTTCAATCCGGTGGCGTCAGTGACCAGACGAGTGACCGTGCCCTTGCTGGGCAAGCGGTACTTTACGTTCACGGTCTGGGCGCATTTTCTGATAAGTGCCTAATCTAAAGTTTTCTCGCAACATCCATGCCAGGATTTCTGACACGGACAGAACCATGGAAAAACGCTTCGTTGCCCCTCTCACTGAACCTGAACAACAGACGCTAACCTCCGCCTATCACCATGGCGAGAAGTGCGCTCTCCGTCGTCGGGCGCATGCCATTCTACTGAGTGACCAAGGCCATACGATTAACCAAATCAGTGAGATACTTCAGGTTCGCCGCGATGCCGTATCACGATGGTTCAAGCAATGGGAAGTGTCCGGTTTGGATGGTCTCATCGACAAACCACGTAGTAGACGAACACCCGCCCTCGATGAACACGATCACAAGCGACTGCAAGCGTTGGTAGCCGAGCATCCCCATCAGATTCGCGCCTGCATTCGGCATTCACTCAAGACCCAGCGTGACGAAACGGACTTTCGCAAAACGCAAGACCTGATGAAAGCGCTTCACGAGCGAGAGGACCAAGGCGAGCACGAGCTCTATGACTTTGATGAATCAGGTTTTTCACAAGCGTCGTAGGTGCCGTATGCGTGGAGCCCTATCGGCAAGCCCTGGGAAGTCACTGCCTACTCCCGCAGCCGAAGGCTAAACGTGTTGGGATTCTTAAGCCGAGCCGGAAAACTGGCCTATCACACGACAACCGAGACAGTGACCACGGAAACGGTCATAGAAGCGTTTGACCAGTTTGTGATCCAGAAGGATCCAGACACCTTCGCCGTTGTGGTGCTCGACAATGCCAGCATGCATCGCTTCAAGGCCTTTAGGCGCATGGATGTCGCAACGTGTGCATCTGATCTATCTGCCTACTCACCAGAGCTGAATCTGATAGAGATTCTGTGGCGGCAGATGAAGTACACCTGGCTGCCTTTGAGTGCCTATCTCTCGTTTGAACGTCTACGTGAAGAGGTACACTGCTTACTCGGTGGTTACGGAACTGATCACGCGATTAATTTTGAATAGGCACTTACTGCTGTAACCGGGTGAGGTCAGCGGCACATCCATCAGCTGAAAAATGGAGTTGATGAACCCTTCCAGCGCCCGTAACGGCAAGCCGAAGAAAGCCTTGAGTATCAGTGCCGTTTCAATGGCACTATCACTGTAGTGGAAACCGCAGCCGCGGCGACCATGGTGCTGATGGCAATGCCATTGCTTGATGGCTTGCTCATCGATCCAGAAGGTTAGTGAGCCGCGATTGACCAAGGCCCGGTTGTACTGCCGCCAGTTGCTAATGTTGTGTCGTGCTTTGCCCATCGGTCTGCCTCCCATTCCGTTCGTCAGATGATCAGATCATGGGTAAGACAGATAGTCCACTGATTTAGGAAACAACGCCGGACGGAACAAAAAAGCAACTCGCCGCCGTTTTTTGTTCCGAGTGACGCAATCCACCTCTACTCGCCGGCGCTACCGCCAAAACGCTGGCTGAGCAGTTGGTGCAGCGCCTGCATGGCGGCCAGGTGATCCGGCAGTCGCCGGTAGATATCCCATGCTACCTCTTCCTTGTAGGAATGCAGAGTAAAATTGCGGTCCTTGAGCATGGAGAGCCATTCGCCTTCATCGTCCAACCAGTGGGCGACACAAGCCTTTTGCAGGCATTCCCGCAGTATGTTGGCCGAAATCTCGTTTAGCCTTCTACCATCACCTTGACCTGTTCGACAATGTACGTACCAATAGGCAATGCCGAAGTCGCCGCCGGAGAGGGAGCATTGCCGACGTTAACCGTACGGGCTGTGTTGACGAACAGGAAGTCATCCACCAGTTTACCATCCCGGGACACCGCCTGAGCGCGCACCCCAGCCGGATAGGGCTCGAGATCAGCCATGGTCAGGCTCGGGCAGTATTTGCGTACCCGCTCGAGGTAGCCGCGCCGGTACAGGGAGTCCTTCATCTCGGCAAGGCCCGGGCGCAGGTTGGCGGCCAGCACCTTAAGAATGCCGGGGTTGCTGAACATTTGCGCCAGATCGACAAGAGACACATCACGCTTGCGGTAGCCCTCGCGCTTGAACGCCAGCACGGCGTTGGGCCCTACTGTGACACTGCCATCGATCATACGGGTCAGGTGTACTCCCAAAAACGGCATGGACGGATCGGGGATGGGGTAGATAAGGTGATTGACGATGTCGTTGTGCTGTTTCGGCAGCCGGTAGTATTCACCCCTAAACGGACAAATGGTAAAACCCGGATCCTGTCCCAGCATGCGAATAACCCTGTCAGCCATCAGCCCAGAGCAAGTGACTAGGTAGCAACTGGTAAACTCGTCGCTGCTGGTCTTGACCACCACTCCATCGCGGCGCTCTTCCAGGCCGGTGACCTGGCTGTTATAACGGATCTCGCCTCCCATACGCTTGAACTGATCGGCCATAGCCCGGGTGACCGCGCCGTAGTCAACGATGCCGCTGGAGGGCACTAAAATGCCGCCCAGCCCGGTGATATTGGGCTCGCGTTCGGCCAGTTCCCCGGCCGACAGCCACTCCCGCTCAAGGCCGTTGGCGGCGGTACGCTCCCATAATGCCTTCATCCGCTCCATTTCAAGCTCACTGGTGGCCACTAGCAGCTTGCCGCAGACATCAAAGGGCACATCATTCGCCTCGCAGAACGCCTTGGTGGCCAGGTTGCCTTTTAGACAGAAGTTTGCCTTGAGGCTACCTGGGGTATAGTAAACACCAGCGTGGATCACACCGCTGTTATGGCCAGTCTGGTGCTGGGCCGGTCCACTTTCCTTTTCCAGCAACAGCATGCGCTTGTCGGGGTAAACCTGCTTAAGCTGCATGGCGGTCGACATGCCTAGGATGCCGCCGCCGACGATAATAAAATCGTACATGTAATCCTCTTTAATTAGCATCAGAGGAATAGGGGATCAGTATTCATACTTGCCGTCATAACGCCGCTTGAGCTGCAGCGGATTACTCTCTTTGAGGGCAGCTGGCAGCAGGATATCGGGTAAGTTCTGATAGCACACAGGCCTCAAGAAACGCACGATGGCGGCACTACCCACCGAGGTGGTGCGGCTGTCGGAGGTTGACGGGAAGGGACCACCGTGCACGGTAGCGTGGACCACCTCCAGCCCGGGTGGCCAGCCGTTGGCCAATACTCGGCCAGCCTTGCGCTCCAGCACCGGTAGCAACCGGCGGGCCACGTCCATATCGGCGTCATCCAGCTGCAGGGTGGCGGTGAGTTGGCCTTCGAGACGCTCAGCAACTTGCTGAACTTCAGCCTGATCGGCACATTCGATCACCAGGGCTGCGGAGCCAAATACTTCATGATGCAGACTTTCATCGGCGATAAAATCCGCCGCAGCCACTACAAAGAGGGCTGCACGGCACTGGTTGGGAGCCGCACTTTCCCCGGCGCGGGCCACTTGCCGCACTCTGGCATTGGCTATCAGGGCATTCACACCCTGTTCATAGGCATCAAAGATGCCGGGGGTGAGCATGGTCTGAGTCGGGCATTGTTCAATACGCTCCGCAGCCCGGGCCACAAAGGCATCAAGTGCCTCGCTGCGCTCGGCGATCAGTAACCCCGGGCTGGTACAGAACTGTCCAGCGCAATTGTTAAGCACGGTGACAAAGGCCTCGGCCAGCTCCTGGCCCCGGGCCTTGAGAGCCTCCGGCAGCAAGAACACCGGGTTGCTGGAGCTCATCTCGGCGAATACCGGGATCGGCTCCTTGCGCTGCTGGGCAATCTGCATCAGTGCGGTACCGCCGCTGAAGGAGCCAGTAAAGCCTACTGCCTTGATACGATGGTCGGCCACCAGGATGGCGCCTACTTCCCGTCCGGAACCGAACAATACCGAGAACACCCCCTCGGGCAGGCCGTATTGGGCCACCGCCTTTTGCACCGCACGTCCCACCAGCTCGGAGGTACCGGGATGAGCAGAGTGAGCCTTGACAATAACCGGGCAGCCTGCGGCCAGCGCCGAGGCGCTGTCGCCACCGGCTACCGAGAAGGCCAACGGAAAGTTGCTGGCGCCAAACACCGCAACGGGTCCAACAGGGATTTGACGAAGGCGCATATCAACTCGCGGCATCGGCTGGCGTTCCGGCATGGCCGGATCGATGCGCACATCCAGCCAGTCGCCGGAACGTACCACCTCGGCGAATAGCCGCAGTTGATTACAGGTGCGAGCCCGCTCGCCTTCAAGACGGGCCTGGGACAGACCGGTTTCCGTCATAGCGCGCTGGATCAGGGTATCCCCCAGGGCCTCGATCTCACTGGCAATGGTATCCAGCAAGCCGGCACGGGTGTCGAGGGAGGTTTCGCGGAAGTGGTCGAAGGCTTCCCAGGCCAGCTGGGCGGCGCGCTCCACTTCTTTGCTGGTCCCGCCATGATAGGCCGGTGCCAGTTGCTCGTTAGTGGCCGGGTTGATGGCATAAATGGGTTCACGGCTGCCGGCTACAGCCTGCTGGCCGATCAGCATTTCTCCAGTTAACAACATCTGCTTTTCCTCAATCATTCGTTTCACAGGTAGTTCTGCTCCCGCAGTTCGGTAGCCAGGGCTCAGTCCAGCTTGCCGTGGTAGGCATCGGTGATGATCTGCTCGATATCGGCGGCTCGAGTCAGGCGGGGATTGACCAGCACGTTGCCGCTGCGCATGGAGTCTTCTACCATCTGCGGCAGCATTGCCAGATCAACGCCCAACTCCTGGGCATTCAGCGGAATATCAATGGCCTGGTTCAGGCGGAAAATGGCGTCGATCACCTTGCTGCCGGCAGCCTGCTCATCCAGGCCATCCACATTTTCGCCCATGGCGACAGCGATATCCCGGAACAGACCCGGGCAGGCAGGCAGGTTGAACTTGACCACATAGGGCAGCAGGGCGGCATTGGCCACGCCGTGGGGAATGTTGAAAATGCCGCCAAAAGTATGGGAAATGGCGTGTACATTACCCAGCTTGGACTGGGAAAAGGCCAGGCCTGCTAGGAAGGAAGCTACCAACATGTTATCCCTGGCCTCAGCATCTGTGCCCACAAAATAGGCCTTTTTCAGATTTTGCGCGATCATGACGATCGCTTGAATGGCCAGGGCCCGGCTGATGGGGTTTGCCTGCTTGGATACGTAAGACTCAATGGCGTGAGTCAGCGCATCCATGCCGGTCGAAGCGGTAATGGCCGGCGGTAACTTGAGGGTCAGTTCCGCATCAAGAATCGCCAGCTTCGGAAACAGCAAAGGGCTGATAATGGCAGTTTTGAACTTGTTTGCCGGGTTGGTCACCACTGTAGAGGCGGTGCACTCGCTTCCGGTACCCGAGGTCGTGGGAATGGCAAACAGTGGCATGGGAGCATTAACCAGGCGGTCGTAGCCCTCATAGTCGAGAATGCTGCCCGGGTTAGTGGCCATCGCAGCCACTGCCTTGGCGGTATCGATGCTGCTCCCCCCCCCTACACCCACGATCGCATCACAGCCGGTGCGTTTCAAAACGGCCAATGCGTCTTCGATCACTTCAACGGCGGGGTTTGGCTGTACATCTTGGTAAACGTGATAATTTACGCCCGCCTGTTCCAGGGACGCAAAAAAACCATTCAGTGCGCCGGCATCAATTAGCCCCTGATCTGTCACTACCAACAATTTTTCCTGCACATAAGGCTTAAGTAAGTTGCCGGACTGTTTTATCAGACCAAAGCCGGATTTGAGCGTAGTGGGGAAGTAAAAATTGAAGTTTTGCATAACATCCTCTTTGTTTGGATTTGGGGCTTGCCCCAGTCAATAATTCCGGGCCCGGTCAAGCCGGGCCGACGCTCCTAGTCGACAAACAGCAACGAGATTTTAGGCAAGAAGGTAAACAGCAACAGGTTGACGATCATCACCAGTAGCAGCGGGAAAACTTTTCTGACGATCAGCGCAAAGGTGGTATCACTCAGGCTCTTGGCAACAAAGAGATTGACCCCCAGAGGTGGTGTCAGCAAGCCGATCGCCAAGTTGGTGATCATAATGATACCAAAGTGAATGAGGTTAACACCCTCATTTAAAAGTATCGGCAACAGTATTGGCACCAGCAATATGATGGCGGCGTTCAGCTCGAGGAAAGTCCCGATCAAAAGTAGCATCACGTTAATAGCAATCAACAACCAAACTGTCTCGGCACCAAGGCTGGAAATCCAGTCGGAAACCTGTTGCGGAAACTGCTCTGTCGTTAACACCCAACCCATGATATTGGCAGCACCAATAATTAGAAGCACCATGGATGAAGTCACCCCGGACGATACAAAGATCTCTTTCAGATCAGCCAGCTTCAGTTCCTTATACACATACAAGGAAATGATCAGGCCATAGACGCAGGCAATAGCACCGGATTCGGTCGGAGTAAAAACACCGCTGTAGATCCCGCCCAGAATAATCACTGGCATAGCCAGACCAAGCACTGATTTTTTCAGGCAGTCGATAAAATGAGGGAAGCTGGTGGGTGTCCCTCCCCGATAGCCCCGTGCTCTGGAGTAATAAAAGGCATAGGCAATCAGCGACCCACCCACCACCAGACCGGGGACTATACCGGCGATAAAGAGATCACCAATACTGACATTGGCGGAGATGCCATAGACCACAAACGGAATGCTGGGCGGAATGATGATGCCGATAGTGCCACCCGCCGCCATTAGCGCCACCGAGAATCCCTTGTCATAACCCGCCTTGATCATGGCCGGCACCATGATGCTGCCGATGGCTAACACTGTGGCGGGGGCGGATCCCGAAATGGACGCGAAAAACATGCTAGCCAGCAAGGCGATAATGGCCAAGCCTCCCGGAGTTGAGCCCACTATACTGGCGCCCAGATTGACCAGTCGGGTGGAAACCCCACCTTTTTCCATGATCTTGCCGGCCAGCAGGAAAAAGGGTATCGCCATCAGCGGAAAAGAATCAATGCCGGTGAATATACGCTGCACGGTCACAAACATGGGCATATCGGTAAAGAACATGAATGCGATCACACAGGCAAAGGCAATGCTCAGAGCCAGAGGTATGTTCAACAGCATCAGCGCGAACATGCCTATAAACATAGCGGATGTCATTTTTGCTTTCCTCTTTCCATGGCACCTTCGATATTCAGGCTTTCATTCCGGACATCGCTGCTTTTTTCATAAAATAAATAAACAAAGCTGATCAGGTAACGTACCGACATCAGCGCAAAACCACAGGGCACTGCTGCATAGGCATAGTAAATGGGCATACGCAGGGCGGGTGACAGCTGGCCTGTATCCATTAACCTACCAATGAACTCGGCACCGATGTAGAAAAGCCAGGCACAAAAAGCAAAGCTCAACACATTACCCAATTGAGCCATCATACGCTGGGCAGCAGGAGGAATTGCATGCACCAGTGCATCCACGGAAATATGCACAGAGTGCTTGACCCCCAGACTTGCCCCCACAAAGGCTATCCAGATCATCAGATAGCGCGCCATCTCTTCAGACCAAGACATGGGCAACTGGATCAGAAAGCGGTTGAGTACCGCCAGGAATACAATGGTCAGCATGCTGGCCATCAGCAGGTAGATAAGCCGCTCTTCAATACCGGTCAGGATCCCGTCCAGCTTTTTAAAAAAGCCTATTATCGTCATATCAAAACACCATTCTTGCCAATAACATCATCACTGGCGTGCTAGTTTTATATGGGCCTGCACTTGAAAATACTCTTCTATCTCACCTCTCCGTTCGACTACTTACGAACCGAACGGAGAGGGAGTGGAGGGAAAGAAATAAAGCCAGGACGTTGTTTTCTAATACAGTGATAGCGTTAAGTACGATACCCTCATCCATCACCTGGATGTGAGGAGGGTTACTGAAGACCTTCCGCCATAGCAACGGCCTGCATCAGCTCGTCAATAATTTCATCGCCCAGCTGCTTGCGATAGGTGTCATAGACAGGTTTGGTTTGCTCCCTAAATAGCTGCATGTCTTCATCACTGAGCTCCACCACCTGCATGCCTTCTTCCTTGAGCTTTTGAAGACCTTTATTTTCCTGCTCGGCATTAAGCTCCCGCTGGACATTGGCCCAGTTACGAGCTTCTTCCTGAATAACGGTCTGGTACTCATCAGGCAGCCGCTCAAAAAAGCGGTTGTTCACCATAAACATAAAGGGGTTATAGACGTGGCCGTCCAAGGTGAGATGTTCCTGCACCTCATAAAAACGCATGCTCTCAATTAGGGAGATCGGATTTTCCTGACCATCGATCACTCCCTGCTGCAGCGAAGAATACACCTCACCAAAGGCCATGGGCGTGGCGGTAGCGTTGAAGGACTCCACCATCTGGATGTGCGCCGGGTTTTCCATGGTACGAATTTTCATACCATTAAGATCACTAGGCGATGAGATGGGACGAACACTGTTGGTAAAATGGCGAAAGCCGTTTTCGCCCCAGGCTAGGCCGCGGATGCCAGTTTTAGGCAACATGCCATCCAAAATTTTCTGGCCGAAGTCTCCGTCCAGTACCTGATAAGCTACTTCTCGGTTTTCGAACAAATAAGGCAGCTCAAAAACCAGCACCTCAGGATAGATGCTGGACACGGGACCAGCTAGCACCGCCATCTCAATGGAGCCGAACTGGACACCTTCCAGCTGCTCCCGCTCCCCCCCTAGCTGGCTGGCGGGGAAGGTGGAGATGGACACGGCACCATCAGTTCGCGCCTCCACGTTTTGCTTGAATACCTGCAGCGAGGCTTCAAGCCGATCATTAACGGCGGGAGAAGAATGGGAAAGCTTGATTCGATATTCGGCACTGCTGGCTGCACCGGAGAACACCAGGGAGCATACTACCATGGCCTGGCAGAGCTTACGGGACTTCAGTTGTTTAAACATAATTACATCCTTTTGTTTTATTTATGATCAACAGGCATAAATTACACCATGTAAAAGTAGCTGACCTAGTCAATGACACAGGCCGCCCACTACTTCTTATTCTTAACAAACAATTTACACAGCACGATGAAATATGGTAATGAATATTCATGATTGTCATATAACCAAAGGAAATCACTTTGAGAAGCTATAGCTACAATTCGAAGCGGCGTTGTTTCCTAAATCAGTGAGCTAAGTGCCTATTCAAAATTAATCGCACGATCAGCTCCGTAACCACCGAGTAAGGGAACCGCTGATCAATTCGTCTCTAAGCGGCTGAAACGCTCATAATGGCGCTTTCACTGCATCAGTGGTCGCTTTCTGACCAGCGAAGGTGGTCTGTCTCCCTTGCCAGCCGGATTATCCGGCTGGCAGGGCAGATTCAAGACGCACTGGCCCTGTCAACGCGTCCTTCGCATCGTGCCGCCAGCACCAGATTGGCCAGCCCGAACAGGCTGAATAGCTGCGCCTGGTTCTTGGCCAGCCCCTTGTAGCGCATCTTCCGGTAGCCGAAGAGGTTCTTGATCACATGAAACGGATGCTCGACCTTGGCACGGATGCTGGCCTTCACCTTCTCGATCTTGAGCAGCAGCGCTTTCATGGGACTGTCTTCCATCTTCTTGATGGCGCCACGCTTGGCGGCAACACAGCACCGGGAGTCCGAGGCATCCTTCTCTTCGTCCAGGTACTTCCAGATGCCGGTGTAGCCCGCGTCGCCGTATACCCGCTTATCATCATCCCGAACCAATTCACTGGTCATGGTGACATCGGCGACGTTGGCCGAGGTGGCGTCGACGATGGTGCCCTCGCGCATGAGCAGGCCCTGCTCAGCCAAGTGGGCGTTGATCTCCTCGAAGATCCGCTGGGTCAGCGCATGCTTCTCCAACAGATGACGGAAGCGCAGCAGCGTGGTCGCGTCCGGTACGCTCTCGATGGCCAGATCGATACCCACGAAGTCTCGCATCGCCTGGCTATCGTAGATCGCATCTTCGAGCGCCTCGTCGGCGAGCGCATACCACTGCTACAGGAAGTAGATCCGCAGCATGCGCTCCAGGCCGACGGGCGGACGGCCGCGCTTGCCCGCTGCGTTCAGGAAGTAAGACGGCGACAGCGCGTCGATGAGCCGTTGCCAAGGCAACAGCACCTCCATCTGGGCCAGGAACCGCTCGCGGCGGGTGACCTTCTTCTCGTTCTGGTATTCTGCCTGGGCGAAAGAGATCTGCTTCATCGGGTGGCTCGGTCAGGTGGTGGCAAGGTGAACAGATGTTACCCCGCCGACGGCTGCCAGACAGCTGTGGCGGGATTTGTGCAGTGTTTCCTTAAAAGAGCACTTAATCGTGCGGCCGTTAAGCCCGGTGTGTGCTTCCTCGGACCCCCGCGTGGGCTTGGTGATGGGGGTGGGCATGCTCTCTGGGGAAACGCTGGTGCGCGAGGCTCAGCGCCTGCGCCGCTGCTTGGAGCCGCTGCTGCGCTAAGCGGCCAACGCGCTTTATACGCCAATACACAACACAAAACGTGAGCAACACGACTTATCCACAAGGACCGTCTTATGCATCGCCCTGTTGATAGCTTTTGGGTCTCTGCGCTCTCTTCCGCTGCTTCCTCTTCCACCGCCAAGCTACGCGGGTGGCTGGCCGTCACGGCACTACTGCTGCTCTCTGGGTGCGCGACCTTTGCGCCTAGCCCACCGGAGGATCAGACCAATATCTGCGAGATTTTCCGCGAGCAGCCGAGCTGGTACGACTACGCGCAAGCGTCTGAAGAGAAGTGGGGAACGCCCATCGCCACCCAAATGGCGTTCATTCAGCGGGAATCCTCGTTTCGTAGCCACGTACGCCCAGACCGCAAATACTACCTTGGCTTTATTCCCGGCCCGCGCCCCTCTTCCGCTAAAGGTTACGCCCAAGCTCAAGACCCGGTGTGGGGCGAGTACGAAGACCAAGCGGGCAGCCTGTTTGCCCGGCGCACGCATATGAAACACGCCACCGATTTCATTGGCTGGTACAACGCCCGCACTCGCGCCCAAACGGGCATTTCGCTCAACAATCCTGAGCACCTCTATTACGCCTACCACGAGGGTGCAGGCGGCTATCAGCGAGGCACTTATCGCAGTAAACCCCAGGTGCTCAATGCAGGCCGCCAAGTGGCGAGCCTTTCCAACCGCTACCAGGCCCAGCTCAACAGCTGCCAGGCAGAGTTCCAGTGCCGCAAGTTCTATCAGGTGTGGCCGTTCTGTCGTAGCTGAGGGCGTCTTTCATGACACTGTTAATGGGATTCGCCTTTGTCGGCGTGGTGTTTTTCACCTCCATGCTCTCCGGTGTGTTTGGTATGGCGGGCGGGCTGGTGTTGCTGTGGTTCCTGCTGGTGATATTCCCCGCCAGTACTGCCATGGCCGTGCATGGGGTGATTCAGTTAACGGCTAATGCCTCTCGGGCATGGCTTTCGCGGCGCTTTATCGTGTGGCGCATTGTGGCACTGATGGCGCTGGGA
Source organism: Vreelandella sp. L-25 (assembly GCF_056857535.1). NCBI lineage: Bacteria > Pseudomonadati > Pseudomonadota > Gammaproteobacteria > Oceanospirillales > Halomonadaceae > Vreelandella > Vreelandella sp. L-25. The sequence goes on along the minus strand of NZ_JBSXNH010000089.1, from coordinate 64,820 downwards.
GTACTCAGCGCGGCAGGGCTTCTGCTGCTGTTTAACTACACGCCCAATGCGGCCACCGTTTCCTTATTGATCGGGCTGCTGCCGATTTTGGTCTGGACGCCCAAGCACTGGTTCCAGCTCGATGCCCATCGCGCCAGCCACGCGTTTTGCTGCGGCATCGCCTCGGGCGGCCTCACGATTGCCGCCGGGGTCTCCGGCCCGCTGATCGATATCTTCTTCGTGCGCTCGCAGATGGACCGCCGCCAAGTCGTGGCCACCAAAGCCATGATTCAAGTGGTCGCCCACTCCATCAAAATCCTCTTCTACTTGGGTGCCGCCCTTGCGCTCAGCGTGGGTGAGTGGAGCATCGTGCTACTGGCCGCCCCGTTTGCCATGCTGGGCACCCAAACCGGCACGCGGATTCTGCAACGCCTGACCGACGCCAACTTCCGCACCTGGACCCGCTGGATCGTCACCGGCATTGGGGTGTTCTACTTCCTGCAGGGGGTGTACCTGCTCAGCCGCTAAGCGTTGGCGGTACCGCCACTCCTCATTCGTTCATAGCCTGTAATTGACACCGCGATTGAGTAAGGCTATCTTCTCCAAAAGATGCAAATGAGAAACACTCTCTTTTTAGCCAGCACATTGGTAGATAAAGAGCCGTTGAGGTAAAGGGACGTCACATGACCAGTGAACAGCGCCAGCTTCGTCAAACCCTGCTGTTTTTACGCACATCGTTTGAAGCCGTTCAGCACTCGATTGCCGGACGGCTAGAAGATCCGCTGCCCTGCTGGCTAGACACCAGCATGCTCTCAATGCTCTCCCGAGAGCTGACCCGCTGCTGCCAGCAGGCCAAGCCGCTGTTCGCGCCTGCGGTTGTAGAGCAGCTCTTTATCGCCTCCCAACAGTGCGACCTGCTGCTCAAACAGTGCCCCGGCGTACTCAGCAGCGCCGTCTGCCACCGCCAACTCAGCGCGATCATGCTGCCGCTCACCAGCGCCATCGGGCAGATTGATACACCTGTTAAACGTCGCTGGCCTTGGCAGCGGCACTAGTGTTTTTCTAAATCCCGTTCAGTACCCAGAGGATTGGGGCGGTTTAGAGATCAGTATCGTTAAAGGCCTTGCTTGACCCTTCTATTTATCATGATAAATTCAGTGTAAGACGCCAACGAGCGTCCACGCTGAGACACATCACAAGCAAGGGTATCCTCATGGCTGAACAACAAAACGCGGCAGCCTCTGGCTCGCCTAAAAAATGGTATCAGGCGGTTCCCGACCCCATGGTGCTCATCTTTCTCATCCTGGTCGCGACGTATTTTCTAACCTTTATTATCCCTGCGGGTGAATTTGAAAGAGTGACTCAAGATGGCCGCACGGTCGTCGTACCAGGCTCATTTGCCTACCTGGAAGATGTCGCCAATATTCCTCTGTTCAATATTTTCGTGGCGATTCCTGAAGGCCTTATTGCCGCCTCGCAATACCTGTTTATCGTCTTTATCGCCGGGGGGCTGTTTCACATTCTGCAAAAGACCGGCGCGCTGGAAAACGCGATAGGCGTGGCGGTTAACCGCGTTGGCGTTGCCCGACGCAATATGATCATCGTCGTTGGCACCTTTATCTACGGCTTTTTTGGCGTGGCGGTTGGGTTTGAAAACAATATCGCGCTGGTGCCAATTGCAGTGCTCATCGCTAGTGCCATCGGCTGTTCGAGTTTGGTGGGCACCGCCATGGCCGTCGGCGGCATCGGGATCGGCTTTGCTCTTTCGCCTATCAACCCTTACACCGTGGGCGTTGCCCAGGGTATCGCCGAGCTGCCGACCTTCTCCGGCGCCTGGCTGCGCACGCTGCTGGTACTTTCATCACTGGCCTTGCTCTCGGTGTATATCTGCAAGCGCGTCGTCAAAATGGAGTTTGAAGAGCCCGACAACGCCGAGTCATTGAGTAAGCCATTAAGTGAATATCGCCTGACCAAGCGCAATATTCTGACCATGGTGGTATTTGTAGGCGGGCTAATCGCCATGTTGATCGGTGTCTTTACCCGCGGCTGGTACATCAACGAGATCGCAGGCACCTTTCTACTGCTGGCGATCGTCATTGGTGCTTTGAACGGCCTGTCGGCAAACGGCATCGTCAAACAGATGATGGAGGGTGCTGCCAGCGTCACCGCCGGCGCGCTGGTGATTGGGGTAGCGGCCTCTATTCAGGTCATCCTTGAACAGGCCGTCATTATCGACACCATCGTCAATTCTCTGAGCGCGCTGATTGACGGTATACCGTCGATATTCTCTGCCATCATGGCCAGTGTGGTGCAGGGTATCATCAACCTGTTCATTCCCTCTGGCTCCGGCCAGGCATTGGTGACCATGCCGATTCTTATTCCCGTGGCAGACCTTGTCGGCATGAGTCGCCAACTCATGATCACAGCGTTCCAGGTGGGCGACGGTTTGACCAACCTGATTGTACCAACCTCAGGCGGTACGCTGGCCATGCTGGCACTTGGTCGCGTCTCCTATGCCCAGTGGCTCAAGGCCATTCTGCCCTTTATGGTGCTGGTCTATGTCTTGTCCTGGATTGGGCTGGTGATTGGTCACTTGGTGGGCTATTAAGCCCGCATTAACACCATGACGCTTTCACTGGTTCACTGCCACCCGGCCACAGGCACTGTCGCCACCATCACTGCCACCGGTGGAGTGGCGGTAGGCGGCTATGTGCATCATTGCTGGCGCGGCATTGGCGCGTGCGTCACCCAAGGGCGATTTACCAACCCCTGGTACCCGGCTCGTGTGTGTGACGCACTGCGCGATGGCGCCACCGCTAAGCAGGCCCTTGACGTAGCAGTCAGCCAAGATAGCGACGCCGCGCTACGCCAATGCTTGGTGATGGATGCCCATGGCCGCTCATCGGTACATTCCGGAAGCGAGAACATCGCTGAAGTGGAGGCCGTTTGCTTTCCCGGCGTCGCTGCGGTCGGCAACATGCTGCAAAGCCGCGATGTCGTGAAGGTTTTGGCCGAGCGGTTTCTAAGCGTTAGCACCACCAACAGCGGCGCTGCCATTAAACGAAGCGAAGCGCCCCGCTACCCAAACCATCACGACCAGCACTTGCTGGCGAACCTCATTGACGCTCTCGATGCCGCGCTGGATACGGGTGGCGATAAGCGTGGCACCCGCTCGGCTGCACTGCGTATCGAGTCGTTCCAGCAAGCTCCCATTGATTTACGCGTTGACTGGTCGGAAGACGTTGTAGCAGCCCTAAGGCTGCTAGCTGGCCAGTTCATGCGCGACGATTTCCAAGCCTTTTGGCGCCAGCTGCCGCTACGCTAGACGCGCTTCCACGCTGCTGGGTTGTTGGCCACCATCGCCTAACGGAGAGTTTATGACCAAAGCCGCTGTGAATGCTCCATTTGCCCAAAATGAATTGGGGCAAGTATTAATCAAGCGCCTTGATGAAGCTGCTCGCTGCTCGGCTCCCGGCGCCGGTGTTACCCGACTGTTTTGCTCTCAGGAGCACAGAGATGTACTGCCACTCATCAGCGGCTGGATGGAGCAAGCCGGACTTGCACCACAACTGGACGCTGCTGGAAACCTCGTGGGGCGCTGCCCCAAGGCACGGGCAGGAGAAAAAACCCTCATCATGGGATCTCATCAGGATTCGGTGATCGAAGGAGGCAAGTACGACGGGATGCTGGGCGTTGCGCTGCCCATTCTGGCACTGGAAGCGCTTCAGCGCGAAGGGGTGACACTCCCCTTTGGCATCGAGGTGGTCGCGTTTGGTGACGAAGAGGGAGTGAGATTTCCTACCACATTGGTTGGCAGTAAAGCGCTAGCGGGTAACGTAACGCCCGATCAGCTTGCCGTTCGGGATGAACAGGGCGTGTCGCTTGAAGAGGCCTTGACCGCCTTCGGCTGCCAGCCAAGTGAAATCCCCGCAATCGCCCGCGACCCTGCCAACACGCTGGGGTTTTTAGAGGTCCATATCGAACAGGGGCCTATTCTTGAGCAACGGCATCATGCCGTGGGTGTTGTCACGGCGCTAACGGGCATTGAACGCCACCGCGTTACGCTAAGCGGCAAGGCCGGACACGCAGGTACCACACCGATGCCCATGCGACATGATGCCCTCGTTGGCGCGGCAGAGATGGTTTTGGCCGTCGATAGCGTGCTGCAGAGCACCGATCAACTGGTCGGCGTGGTGGGCAAGCTAGATGTCCACCCAAATGCCGTCAATGTCATTCCTGCCGAGGTCACTTTCACTGTTGAGCTACGCTCACCTAAGCGCAATATCCGGCAACGAGGTCGCGACGCTGTCTACGCCGCCATGGAAGAAGTGGCGACTCGCCGAGGGCTATTGCTAGAGATGGAAAGCACGTACAGCGCCGATGCCGTTGCGTGTGCCGATTGGATAATGGCCGCCCTAGAAAAGGCCTGTACCGATGTTGGCCAGCCTGCCGAGCGACTGTTCAGTGGTGCTGGGCACGATGGCTTGGCCATGCAGGCATTAACGGATATCGGAATGCTGTTTGTGCGCTGCAAGGATGGGTTAAGCCACCATCCCGACGAAGCGATTACCGCCGAAGATGGTGAAGCGGCAACGAGGGTGGTCATGGCGTTTTTACAACAGCTGGGAACACCATAGCTCATTGACCGCGTTTACTTCAGTGGCTCAGGTAAAAAGCCTCGGCGTACCTGGGCCTCCTGCTGATTCATTACCCGCTGGGCATCCAGCATATGCTCCCGCATGATGCTATAAGCGCTTTCCGCATCCCCTAGCTCGATCGCATCCAGTATTTGCGCATGATAGCGACATCCCACCTGGCCAAAGTCATAGGTGGCTGGCTCATACAGTCGATGATATATCGTCAGATCCGAGAGCACTTGAATCGTGAAACGAATGATAAAGGTCAGCAACTGATTGCCGCCTGCCAACTCAGCAAGCATCAAGTGAAAATGTAGCGAATCGAGGTGTTGCTGGCGCTCCGTCTCGCTATCGTTTGCCGGACCGGAATAGCTATGCAGACTCTCACGCAAGCGCGCCAGCTCTGCTGGGCTCACTTTCCCCGCCAATGAAGCCGCCAGTTCCGGTTCTAACGCTAGGCGTATCTGATAAATATCTTTGATCGAAATATCTTTGAAAAATAGATAATTACTTAGCAAAGACACCGCTTTTGCATCGCTCATCGCACGTACAAAGGCACCGCCGCCAGGCCCCGTACGGGTTTCCACCAGGCCCTGCGCCTCCAGTACGCGCGTACTCTCGCGCACTGTGCCTTTCGACACCTGCAATGTGTCCATTAACTCCGACTCGCTCGGCAGCCGGTCTCCTGGCTTTAACTGCCGATCCACAATCCAGCACTTGATGGTTTCCGCCACCTGATAAGGACGGCGCTGCGATGCGTTTTTTAACATGCTGTCGAGAATTTCCTGACAAATAAGCAGCAAGGGTACCAGAGAGGCTTATGGTTTGGGCGTTTCCATCATAGCGACACTACTCTGCAATAGTGTTGTAAGTATCTAGCTGGCACTAACTAGTAAACTGGTCTATTGTTGGGCGTACTATTTTACCAAAGCATCCAAAAGGAGCTTATTTGATGGTTTTCGAAACACTATTTACCCCCACCACGCTCGGTAGCCTGACGGTTCCTAACCGTATCATCATGGCACCACTGACCCGTTCGCGCACGCCAGATAGCGTGCCGGGTAAAATGCAGGAAGCCTATTACGGCCAGCGCGCCGGTGCGGGCCTGATCATCAGCGAAGCCACTAACATCTCTCCCACTGCCCGTGGCTATGTGTACACGCCCGGCATCTGGACCGATGAGCAGGAAGCGGGCTGGAAAGGCGTCGTGAATGCGGTTCACGCCAAAGGTGGCCGTATTGCCCTGCAGCTGTGGCATGTGGGCCGCGTTTCCCATGAGATGGTGCAGCCGAACGGCCAGCAGCCGGTAGCTCCCAGCGCGCTGAAAGGTGAAGGCGCTCAGTGCTTTGTTGAATTCGAAGACGGCACCGCTGGTCAGCACCCCACCAGCACGCCGCGTGCGCTGGAAACCAACGAGATTCCTGGCATCGTGGATGATTACCGCCAAGCGGCCATCCGTGCCAAGCGCGCCGGGTTCGATATGGTCGAAGTCCACGCTGCCAACGCTTACCTGTTGAACCAGTTCCTGGCCACCGGCACCAATAAGCGCACCGACCAGTACGGCGGTTCGCTGGAAAACCGTGCCCGATTCCCGCTGGAAGTGGTCGATGCGGTCGTGGAAGTGTTTGGTGCTGAGCGTGTCGGCATCCGTATGACGCCGTTCATCGAGCTGTTCGGCTTGACCGACGACGAACCGGAAGCGATGGCGTTCTACATGGCCGAAGAGCTTTCCAAGCGCGGCCTGGCCTACCTGCACCTGAACGAGCCCAACTGGGCAGGTGGCGATATCACTTTTCCCGATGGTTTCCGCGAGCAGATGCGCGAGCGCTTCAGCGGCAGCCTGATCTACTGCGGCAACTACGACGCCGAGCGTGCCGAAGCGCGCATCAAGGAAAACACCGCCGATGCCGTGGCCTTTGGCCGCCCCTACATCGCCAACCCCGATTTGCCGGAACGCTTCCGTGTGAACGCCCCGCTCACCGAGCCGAACCATGAAACGTTCTATGGCGGCGATGAGAAGGGCTACACCGACTATCCGTTTATGGATAACGGATATGACCGCATGGGCTAAGCCTGCCTTTGCCAGGGTTTCTTAAAAAGGGAACCCTTATTGATAAAAAGCATCACTTAGGTGATGCTTTTTTTATGTCTAATGGTTTTAAAACGCTGCTAGGCTGTTGATTCACTCGTTTTAACGCGTCTTCTCACACTTAAGGATAGGTGGCACATGCTCGGTTCACTGTTGGCGCTGCTGGTCTCATTACTACTGGTGGGGGCCGCTGCGGCCACAGGCGCACGTTTTCGTCCCGATGGCTGGTACCGGGCGCTGCGCAAACCTCGCTGGACACCGCCCGACCTCGCTTTCCCCATCGCCTGGGGGATTCTCTATCTCTTGATGGCGATTGCAGCATGGCGGATCTATATGGCGGAAGGCTCCGCGCTGCGTAGCGCCAGCCTTGCCTTTTATGGTGCGCAACTGCTAGCAAATGCGGCGTGGTCTTGGCTGTTCTTTGGGCGCAAGCAGATCGGTGCTGCTCTGGCAGATATTGTGCTGCTGATAGGATTGATTACAGTGACCATTGGCCTGTTTGCGCAAGTCAGTACGCTGGCGGCTTGGCTAATGGTGCCTTACTGGCTGTGGGTCGCTCTCGCGCTGGCACTCAACGCCACCATTTTGCGATTAAATAGCGCCTAAGGGTTAACTAACAAAAGGGTGTTACCCCATGGATACAACGTCACTGCCCGTTCTACTGGCCTTTGCCTCTCTGCTGTTAGGCATATTGGCCGCAGCGATTTTCGCTTACGTCGTGGTGCCCAAACGGCGTCGCGCTAAGGCCAAGGCCGAAGAAGCAGAGGCAAAGACAGAGGCACCGGTCGTCGCGCCTACGCCGCCGCCAGCGGAAGAGCCGCCGCCCGCTCCCGCCAAGCGCACGGGGAAGGTCAAACAGCACTCGCTGTTCGTCATTTTCAACCAGCCGGATGTCACCACCGATGAGCGATTGACCGAGTGGCTGCGTGGCAAAGGCGCCCATTACGACGCCATCAAGAAGGTGTTTTTGATCGACGGCCAGCAGGCATCTAACCCGATTACCGTGGCCAACGCCTTCCCGCCTGGGGAAATGCCCGACCTGCTACGCGGGGAAACCCACGAGCCCATTCGGGGGGTTAGCCTGCTGGTGAAGCCGCCGCTGCACAAACGCCGCAATCAGCAGATGCACGTGTATGTGGAACTCGCCAAAGAGATGAACGAGACCTTCAGCGGCGACATGCTGGATGCCGACCGAGAGCCAGCCACCGAGGCCACCTACGCTCAAATCATTGGTTAAGCGCTACACCACGCCCTGGCTGCGCAGGTAGTCGTCGTAGCTGCCGCTGAAGTCGACGATGCCCTCCGGCTGCATGTCGATAATGCGGGTGGCGAGGCTGGAGACAAACTCCCGGTCGTGGCTGACGAACAGCAGCGTGCCAGGATAGTTCTCCAGCGCCAGGTTGAGCGCCTCGATAGACTCCATGTCCAGGTGGTTGGTGGGCTCGTCCATCAGCAGCACGTTGGGATTGGTGAGCGTTAACTTACCGAACAGCATCCGCCCCTGCTCGCCGCCGGAAATCACCTTCACCGATTTGCCGATATCGTCGCTGGAAAACAGCATGCGGCCCAGCGCGCCGCGCACCACCTGTTCGCCGCCTTTGGTCCACTGGCCCATCCACTCAAACAGCGTGGCGTCATTGGCGAAGTCATCGGCGTGGTCTTGGGCGAATACGCCAAGCTCGGCGGCATCGGTCCACTTCACTTCACCGGCATCTGGGCGTAGATCCCCGCCCAGGGTTTTCAGCAGCGTGGTTTTGCCAATGCCGTTAGGGCCGATGATGGCAATGCGCTCGCCCGCTTCGACAGTCATAGAGAAGCGCTTGAACAGCGGCTCGCCGTCGTAGCCTTTGGTAATCGCATCTACGTTCACCGCGTTACGGTGGATCTTCTTGTTTTGATCAAAGCGGATAAACGGGCTCACCCGGCTGGAGGGTTTGATATCTTCCAGCTTAATTTTATCGATCTGGCGCGCCCGCGAGGTGGCCTGCTTCGCTTTAGAGGCGTTGGCCGAGAAGCGGCTGACGAACTGCTGCAGCTCGGCAATTTGCGCTTTCTTCTTGGCGTTATCAGAGTGCTGACGCTCACGGGCAGCGGTGGCGGCCGTCATGTAGTCGTCGTAGTTACCGGGGAACAGGGTGATTTCGCCGTAATCCAGATCCGCCATGTGGGTACACACGCTGTTCAGGAAGTGACGGTCGTGGGAAATAATCACCATGGTGCTGCTACGCGCTTTTAGAATCTCTTCCAGCCAGCGGATGGTGTTGATATCCAGGTGGTTGGTGGGTTCGTCCAGCAGCAGCACGTCCGGGTCGGAGAACAGCGCCTGGGCCAGCAGCACGCGCAGCTTCCAGCCGGGAGCAACTTCGCTCATGGGGCCGGTGTGCTGTTCGATGGGAATGCCCAGGCCCAGCAGCAGCTCGCCCGCGCGGGACTCGGCGGTGTAGCCATCCAACTCGGCGTAGCGCACTTCTAAATCCGCTACGGCCATGCCGTCTTCTTCACTCATTTCAGGCAGCGAGTAGATGCGCTCACGCTCGGCGGCCACTTTCCATAGCTCGGCGTTGCCCATGATAACGGTGTCGATGACCCGCTCGTTCTCGTAGGCAAACTGGTCCTGGCGCAGCTTACCCAGCCGGGTGCTGCTATCCAGCATCACCTGGCCAGACGAGGGCTCCAACTCGCCACCGAGAATTTTCATGAAGGTGGACTTGCCGCAGCCGTTGGCGCCAATCAAACCGTAGCGATGGCCGTTATTGAACTTGACGGAGACGTTTTCGAACAGGGGCTTGGCCCCAAATTGCATGGTGATGTTGGCGGTGGCGATCAAGATAGAGACCCTGGTTGGCGACATAGCCCTGATGGAGGAGCGACATGCGTGCAAAAGCTCGCGATTCTACGCGCCTTTGGACAACGTTACATCTCCCCTTGCGCGCTTCCCTTAACCGGGCACTTTACTGCTGAGCAGGCATTTCAAGCAGAAAACGTTCACCGTCAAGCGCTTGGCGTAGGCGCGAATGTAGAATTTCAACACTTCCCTGGTGCTCGCCTACCAGGGCGGTGGTCGTTACCTTCAACCCGCTGTGGCGCTGTTCGGCGGCGGCGCAGATCTCGGCGATATCGCCACCCTCACCGGCATGACGGCCTGGGGAGAGAAACAGCATCGCCAGCACCACGTGGCCGCTGCTGAATTCGGGAGTATCCAGCAGGTGCTCCAACAGCGGCTCGTTAAAGCGGTACTCGTCGCCGTCACGTCGCTCCATAGAGGCCGCCGCCACGCAGCGCACGTCGTCGCCCAGCAGCACGCTCAATTGCCCGGCCAAGCGGTTACGCACGGCGGTAACGTCGGGAATGGGGCTGCCGTGGTCCACCAGCGCGACCTTGGCAGCGCCTTGTTCAGGCAGCTGCGCACGTACGTTATCGGCCAACAGTTGTGCCAAGCGCAGGTCGTTATTCCCCAGCTCATCCACCAGCGGCTGCGCAACCCGCACCGACACGTTAAGGAAGCGTGCCTGCAACGCGGCCATTCGCTCCGGCAAGTACCCCGTTAGCGCTTTGCTAGGGCCGAAGAAAAACGGCAGCACGATAATCTCGGTGGCGCCTGCCTCGGCGCTGCGTTCGGCGGCGGGGCCTAACGTAATGGCGGGAATGCCGTCGACCTCTTCAGCGGGGATTTTATTGGAGTGCAACAGCGAGGCCGCCTGAACAGTCTCTCCTAGCGTCTCGCTCAACGCTGCCGCCACGCGGCGCAGATTATGGGTCGCCTGAGGCCGCAGAGAGCCGTTATCGACCAGAAAAATAGCGCGCATCGCGTTCATCCTTTTCAATCGGAGCGTTAATGAGCCGCCAGTACGTCTGCCGCCACCACGGGAATGGCCGCGTGGCGGCACAGGTCGAGCACATAGCGGTCGCGGGCGTAGAGGCCGTTGCTGCTCAGTGAGAGGTAGCCTAGACGGTCGTCGTGATGCACATCCACGCCCGCGTCATAGAGCACTACGTCTGGCTGGTAAATCAATCGTATAACCCGGATGATGAACCACCGTTAACGCCATGCGCGTGCAGCCACTTTGGTCACAAATGTAGATCGCTTATGTTGCTTGATACCACGACGTTAAACCAGCAAAGAAACTTCTTCGACGGCCATGCGGATATCTGGCTTTTTGGCTACGGTTCGCTGATTTGGAAAGCCGATTTTGACTATTTAGAGCGCCGGCCTGCAGCGATTACCGGCTGGGCGCGGCGCTTCTGGCAGGGTTCCCACGACCACCGCGGCACGCCGGAAGCGCCGGGGCGTGTGGCGACGCTGATTCGTGCCGAAGGTGCGGTATGTCACGGCATGGCCTACCGCATCACCCCAGAGGTGCTCGCACCGTTGGATGTGCGGGAGAAAAACGGCTACCTGCGGGAAAAAGTCACGCTGACGTTTTTGGATGAAGCGGGTAACCCTGACGCCGACCAAGCGCCTAGCGAGGGGCTGATTTATCTGGCCAGCGAAGACAACCCGGCGTTTTTAGGCGATGCCCCGCTGGCCGATATCGCCCAGCAAATAGCCCAGGCCCATGGTCCCAGCGGCCCTAACAGCGCTTACTTGCTGAACCTCGCCCAAGCGCTGCGCGAGTTGGGCACCGAAGATGCGCATATTTTTGCCCTGGAAGCGCAGCTACAGCGCTACCAGTAGCGCGGATAGCGGCGGTGGCGCGCCAAGTTATTGACCAGAATCGCCACCACCAGCATGACGATGCAGCCTGCGCCAATGGGGATCAGCGGGTACCACCAGCCCAACTGATGCACGCTGGCACCGCCTGCCACGGCAATCAGCGCAGCGGCAGCCCCTGGCGGGTGAACGGTATGGGTAAGCTGCATGACCAAAATGGAGAGCGACACCGCCAACGCCATCGACAGCGGCGTGGCCCCCAGCAGTTGATAGCAGCCCACGCCCACACAGGCAGAGAGCACGCTGCCAAACAGCACATGACTGGGCTGGGCAAAAGGGCTTTCCGGGGCGGCGTAAATCAGCACCGAGGTTGCCCCAAACGAGCCCACGATCAACAGCTGCTGGGAGAGCCACTCGGCGCTTAGCCAGCAAATCAGCGCCATGCCAGTAAAGGCACCCAGCCACGACCAGCAGGCATCCTGCCAGCCTACCCGGGGGCGCGGCGTTCGTTCTCCGCGCATCTTACCAAGATACGTTTTCATCGCACTCGCCTTTGCACAAAAAGAGTGCAGATGATGACAAAATGCACCAAAGAAGCAAATGACGATGCGTCATATGCTCATGAAACTCGCTCAAGGACGACCAGCATGCCACTACCGACTCCCTCGCTCACCGTTGCTCCCTCCAGCCTATTGCTAGCGGTAGTGGCTGCCGTGGGCATGGCCACCATCGGCGTGATCTCGCGCATCACCGGGCTGAATGCAGAGAGCATTACCTTCTACCGGTTGGGGTTAGGGGCGCTGTTTTTGCTCGGCTATTTACTGCTGACAAAACGCCATGCAGGACTCACCACACTGCCAGGGCGGCAGGTGGTGATTAGCGGTAGTTTGCTGGCGGCGTTCATCCTGTTTTACGTGCAGGCGATGAACTACACCCAAATGGCCAACGCCATTTTGATGGTGTATCTCGCGCCGATTGTGGCGGCTATCGCGGCCCATGCGCTATTTAACGAACGGCTTGCAGCGGCGCAGGTTTCGCTCATTGGCTTGGCGCTGTTTGGGTTCGCGATGATGCAGGAGTTTCGGCTCAACCTGGACGATCAGCAGGACGTGATTGGCATGGGTTTTGGCTTAGCGGCCATGCTAGCTTACAGCGGTTTTATCCTGACGAACCGCCGATTGCCGCGCCACCTGGATGACCGCACCTGCGCCTTCTGGCAATTAGCAGTCGGGGCGCTGGTCATCTTGCCGTTTGCTTTATGGCAGCCAGAGGGGCTAACGGCCAGCACGTGGCAAGTGCCGTGGCTGGTGGCTGCTGGCCTGGTGCCCGGTTTTTTGGCGCTGCTGTGCGCGGTAATGGCGATTAACCGCCTGCCCACCGCCCTCTACGGTACGCTGGCTTACTGTGAGCCGGTGGCGGTGGTGATTTTTGGCTGGAGCCTGTTTGGCGAAGCGCTTTCGCCTTTGCAGTTAAGCGGCTGTGGGCTAGTGATCGCCTGCGGCGTTGCGCAGGCGTGGGTCGGTGGTCGGGGCGCTACATCATCAGCCACGACAGGATAAACAGCCCAATCAGCGTGCGGAAAATGCCGCCAATAATGGAGCCACGCAAAAACGCACGCAGCCCGCCCCATAGCACCAGCAGGCCAATCAGCAGTATCGCTAGGCTTAAAAACGAGTCGTTAATCCCCAGCGAACGCGTCAGCCCGCCGATAAAGTCATCAAAGGCACCAAAGAAGTTGGTGAAGAGCCCCACCAAAAACTCCACCACGACTCGGATGGCGTCGCCTATCGCCTCGCCGATGCCCTCAAAAAATCCGTTTGCCTGCATGCGCGTTGTCCATTGCTTGAAGATAATTGATCGAAAATAGCGAGTTGAAGATAGCTCGTTGAAGATAGCTCGTTGAAGATAGCGGGCATTGTGTGTGAAAACACGCAAACTGGCAAAGCCAGGTGATTAAGCGGAGCGGCTTCCACCTTTCGCCTATTCCCTTTTTAGCACTGCCGCGTTACAACGTTAAGTACGCATTTGCGGGAGAGACTGGTACACGACACCAGCGCCGAAGGAGCAACGACCCCGGAAACTCTCAGGCCAACGGACCGCAACGGCTAACGTTTTTACCAATACGTTCCGAAGAGCGGTTGATGACTGCGTCACTCAGCCCACCGAAGGAGCAAGCGCCACATCATCGGCGTGAATCTCTCAGGTTCCATGACGGAAGGGGTACGCCTAGCAAACATGTTTGCTGGGGGTATCGCCCGACGCTCATACAATCTGTGGAGAGACTCATGCAACGCATTGCAATTATTGGCGGTGGTATTACCGGTATTACCAGCGCCTACGCCCTCGTGAAACGCGGCTTTGACGTCACTGTGTTTGAAAAGCATCGCTACGCCGCGATGGAAACCTCGTTTGCCAACGGTGGCCAGCTTTCCGCTTCAAACGCTGAGGTATGGAACCACTGGCCTACGGTCATCAAAGGCCTGCGCTGGATGCTGAAAAACGACGCCCCGCTGCTCGTCAATCCTCGCCCTACCTGGCACAAGCTGAGCTGGTTTGCGGAATTTATCGCCGCCATTCCCCGCTATGCCGACAACACCACCGAAACAACGCGCCTCGCCATTGCCGCCAGGGAGCACCTGTTTCAGTGGGCGCGAGACGAGCAGATCGATTTCGACCTGAAACAGAAAGGCATTCTGCATATCTACCGCGATAAAGCGGGCTACGAGCATGCCGCTAAGGTCTCACAGCTTCTGCACCAAGGCGGGCTTGAGCGCCGCGCGGTGACCCCGGAGGAAATGCGCGCCATCGAACCCACGCTGGCGGGTAGCTACTACGGCGGCTTCTTTACCGAAAGCGACGCCACCGGGGATATCCATAAGTACACCAATGGATTGGCGAACGCAGCCGCCAAACGGGGTGTGCATCTTAACTACGGCCATCAAGTCACCGACCTGGGGGCGGATGAGAACAGCGCGTGGGTTAGCGCTTCGGTGGACGGCGAAGAGGTGCGGCACAGCTTTGATAGCGTGGTGGTGTGTGCGGGCGTTGGCAGTCGTGCCATCGCCGCCAAGCTAGGCGACCGCGTCAACATCTACCCGGTCAAAGGCTACTCCATCACCGTGCAGCTGGACGACGAAGCCTCACAGCAGGCCGCACCCACGGTGAGCTTGCTGGATGACGAAACCAAGCTGGTGACCAGCCGCCTAGGGAACGACCGCTTCCGCGTGGCCGGTACCGCTGAGTTTAACGGCGCGAACCGCGACATTCGCAATGATCGGATTCAGCCGCTGGTCCGCTGGGTAGAGCAGTGCTTCCCCGGCGTCAGCACCCAGCGAGTGGTGCCTTGGGCGGGCCTGCGCCCGATGATGCCGAACATGCTGCCCAAAGTCGGCCCCGGCAAATTGCCGACCGTTTTCTACAACACGGGCCACGGCCACCTGGGCTGGACACTCTCGGCCATCACCGCCGAGATGCTGGCGGATGCGGTGGATACTACCGTGGCCACACCGCTGGCGGCCTCGCGGTAAGGCTGGCACCTGCGCTCCCTGCCAAACGCCGATCAGGCGCCTGGCAGGCTACGCCCTTTTGAGCTGCTGCACCGACGCCACCAGGTCATTGAAGCGCTCCCCCTGAATCATCACATGGTCGCGCAGTAGGGTTTCCGCCTGCTGGGCCTCCCCTGCCGCTATCGCCGCCACAATGGCGTCGTGCTCGGCAAACGAGCTTTCCAGACGCATGCGCACCTGTAGCTGCATTCTGCGATAAGGCTGCAGGGCCGCATGCAGCCGCGCGGCCTCCTGCGCCAGGAACTGGTTATGGCTGGCTTCGTAGATGCGCTGGTGAAACAGGCTGTTCTCGTAGTAGTAACCATTGCTGTCGCCCGCCTCCACCTTGGCCTGGCAGGCTAGGTGAACGTCCTGCAGCAGTGCCAGCTCGTCGGCAGTAATGCGCCGCGCCGCCAATCGGCCACACAGCCCCTCCAACTGGGCCATCACCTCAAACCGCTCTACCAGCTCTGAAATGCTCAGCTCGGTGACGAAAGTGCCGCGCTTGGCGACCACCTGCACCATGCCCGACATGGCCAGCTGCTGAATGGCTTCCCGGATGGGCGTTCTGGAACATTGATACTCCAGCGCGAGCGCATCAGGGTCCAGGCGATCACCGGGTAGAAAGCGCCCTTCCACGATGGCGTCTTCCAGTAGATCGCGCAGTCGATGTGCCTGTGACACCTTAGCCATAAGTCGCCTCTGTTTTACTTGACTGAAATATTTTAAAAGTCTATTTGTTATATATAACACATCGCATCGAAACATCCTTGCAGCCACAATCTCATAACAATCATGCGCGGAGCCAGATGTATGCAGATGAACATGACGTTTCTACAGGGCTTGCTCACGAACATCAGTGAACGCACCCGCACCAAATACCGCTCGGTGACCTCCTACTCGCCCGAGGTGCACCTCAAGGGGCTGTTCGACGCTTGTGAAAAGCTGATGCTGCCAGGTGGCGAAGCCACACAAATACTGACCGCTCAAGCAGCCCTTAGCCACTATAGCCAATTGACCGAGCAGGAACAGGACGCGTTTTTCTCGCTGCTGGCCAATGCCTACTCGGCTGACCCCGAACAGATCCACGCGGCCTACCAAGTGTACCGCGAGCGCCAGGACAACGAAGCCCTGGCGCGGCTTTTCAGCGCCTGCGAGCCCCGGCGGCAAGACCTGCTGCGCCGCCTCAACCTCTGCCCGGGAGGCACCTACGAGCTGGTCAAGATGCGCGCCAACCTGCTGAAACGGCTCAGCGCCTCACCCTCCTTTGCGGCCCTGGATGCCGACTTTTCGCATCTTTTCAATTCGTGGTTCAACCGCGGCTTTCTGGTGCTGGAGAGCATCGACTGGAACACCCCGGCGGCCGTGCTGGAAAAACTGATCCGTTACGAGGCGGTGCATGAGATCAGCGACTGGACCGCGCTGCGCCGCCGCCTGGACCCGGAAGACCGCCGCTGCTACGCCTTTTTCCACCCTGCCACGGGCGATGAGCCGCTGATTTTCGTGGAAGTCGCGCTGTGCAAGGG
This sequence comes from Vreelandella sp. L-25, assembly GCF_056857535.1. Taxonomy (NCBI): domain Bacteria; kingdom Pseudomonadati; phylum Pseudomonadota; class Gammaproteobacteria; order Oceanospirillales; family Halomonadaceae; genus Vreelandella; species Vreelandella sp. L-25. Next base: position 48,393 of record NZ_JBSXNH010000089.1, on the reverse strand, counting down.
AATTCCCGACAACGTCCAGGCCATTCTGGAGAACGAAGAAGAGCTGCCGCTGGCCGATGCCGATACCGCCGTGTTTTACAGCATCAGCAACTGTCAGGCGGGGCTCAAGGGCGTCTCCTTCGGCAACTTCCTGATCAAGCAGGTCGTGCAGGAGCTGAGCCGTGAACTGCCCCAGTTGAAGAACTTCGTCACCCTTTCCCCGGTACCCGGCTTTGCGGAGTGGCTGGCCACCCAGCGCCGCTCGAGGGCGGTCACGCTGCCCGAAGCGCTGGAACAGCAGTTGGAAGAAGGCACGCTGACCCAGCACGACACGCCTTCCGCGCACCAGAAAGCGCTGCTGCGCCTGGTGGCTTACTACCTCACCGAGGTCAAACACAAGAGCGGCCAGCCGCTCAACCCGGTGGCCCGCTTCCACCTGGGGAATGGCGCCAGCCTGCACCGCCTCAACTGGCCCGCCGACACGTCCCCCAAAGGGTGGCAGCAGGCCCATGGGGTGATGGTCAATTACCTCTACCAGCTCAATCGCATCGAGCAGAACCACGAAGCCTTCAGCCAACAGCAGAGCGTGGTATGCACCAGCGACATTCGCCGCCTGGCAAGCCAGGCACAGCACTACATGACCGTCGAGGCCTAGGCATGACCCTGACTTCACTACAACAACAAGGACCCACCATGAACCATAATCTTTTCAGCCTGTTCTACCCACACTTCGAACGCCAGCCTGACAAGGTATTGATGGATACCGACGATGGCCGCCAGTATCGCTACCGGGATGTGCTCTCGACCAGCCGCCGCCTGGCCAGCCGATTACGCGCCTGGGGTCTTCAGCCCGGCGACCGCATAGCCGTGCAGATCGACAAAAGCCCCGAGATGCTGATGCTCTATCTGGCCAGCCTGCAAGTGGGGGCGGTGTACCTGCCGCTCAATACGGCATATACGGGCAAGGAGATCGCTTACTTTCTGTCCGATGCCGAGCCGCATATTTATGTCTGCCGTCCCGACGACCTCGACAGTGCCACCCAGCACGGCGAGGCCAGCGGCGTCACGCATATCGTCAGCCTAGGCACCCAGGCTGACGGTAGCTTGATGCACGACCTGGCACAGGTGGAGGAAACCAGCGACGTCTGCCAAGTCGGGCCGGACGATCTGGCCGCCATCCTTTACACCTCCGGCACCACGGGGCGCTCCAAGGGCGCCATGTTGACCCACCGCAACCTGGCGTCCAACTGCCAGGCGCTGACCGAAGCGTGGCACTACAGCGAGCACGATCACTTGCTGCATGCCCTGCCCATCTTCCATACCCACGGCCTGTTCGTGGCCTGTAACATCACGCTGGTGAATGGCGCCTCCATGACCTTCTTGCCCAAGCTGGAGGTGGAAGATCTGATTACGCGCATGTCGAAGGCAACGGTGTTGATGGGTGTGCCCACGTTCTACACCCGCCTGCTGCAATCACCCCGACTCGATCGGCAGGCCACCGCCCACATGCGGCTGTTCATCTCCGGTTCGGCACCCTTGCTGGCCGACACCCATGAAGCCTTCGAAGCCCGCACCGGCCATGCGATTCTCGAGCGCTACGGCATGACCGAAAGCAACATGAACACCTCCAACCCCTATGACGGCCAGCGTCGGCCAGGAACCGTGGGCATGCCGCTGCCCGGCGTGGAAGTGCGTATTACCGACCGTGAATCGGGCAAACCCTTGGCCGATGGCGAGACCGGCATGGTGGAGCTGCGCGGCCCCAACGTCTTCAAGGGGTACTGGCGGATGCCCGAAAAGACGGCCGCCGAGTTTCGCTCAGACGGTTTCTTCATTACCGGTGACCTGGGAAAAATCGATGAGCACGGCTACCTGAACATTGTTGGCCGCGACAAGGACCTGGTCATTTCAGGCGGTTACAACGTTTATCCCAAGGAAATCGAAGCCATTATCGATGACCTTCCCGGGGTTCTGGAGTCGGCGGTGGTTGGTGTCCCCCATGCCGACCTGGGCGAGGGCGTGGTCGCCGTGGTGGTCCCGGCGGCCCCTGATCAGGTGGATGAACAGCCGATTCGCGCCGCCTTGGCAAACGAGCTGGCCAGGTACAAGCAACCCAAGCACATCGTGTTCGTGGAAGCGCTGCCGAGGAACGTCATGGGCAAAGTGCAGAAAAACCAGCTGCGCGAGCGTTACGCCGACACCTTCGAGCGCCACGCAAGCCACGCGGCCCTGTCTTAGTCATTGAACTTAGTCCTGGAACCTAGCCATAGAACTTAGCAATAGAACACGCACGAATTCCCCGCTGACGGGAAAGATGGCGCCGCCGCGACCGAGGAAACCAGACACGGCGGCCCATCGAACACGCACTACCTAACAACAATGACAATAGAGGAAAATGACCATGGTGATTTACGGTGTTGCCCTGCTGGCAGGGTGCATGCTGGTGGGCCTTTGGGCCGGTGACGTGCTGGGCATGATGCTCGGCGTTACATCCAATGTTGGCGGTGTGGGTATCGCCATGTTGCTGCTGATCTTTCTGGGCGGCTATCTCATGGACAAGAAGAAAATGCCGGCCAGTACCGAGAGCGGGATCACGTTCTGGAACGGTATGTACATTCCTATCGTGGTGGCCATGGCCGCCAGTCAGGATGTCGCGGCAGCGCTGGATGGCGGCATGATCGCCATTCTGGCGGGCTTCGTGGCCGTCATGGCCAGCTTTTTGGTCATCCCCCTGTTTGGGCGGCGCGAGCCAGCCGTCGATGACGGCGACGAAGCCACAAGCCCTGCTGCCGATGCCCAACCTCACTCCCGCCCAGCGCCCAGCCAAGCGCGCTAACCCGAGGCTTTGACGATGATCGAATCACTGTTTACGCAACTGGAACGACAGCATCTGGTGGCGGCCTTTGCCCTGGTGGGCGGCGCCATGTACCTCTCCTACGTGCTGAGCGACAAACTCACCAAAGGCCGCGTGCATGGCTCTGCCATTGCCATCATGGTCGGCCTGGCGCTTGCCTATGTGGGCGGGATCACCACGGGCGGCAGCAAGGGGCTGGCCGACATCAGCCTGTTCGCCGGGCTGGGCCTGATGGGCGGCGGCATGCTGCGCGACCTGGCCATCATCGCCACCGCCTATGGCGTTCGCTTTCAGGAGATTCGCACGGCGGGCATGAGCGGCGTCGTGGCGCTGTTTCTTGGCGTGGTGCTCTCGTTCGTGGCCGGGGTCGCCGTGGCCTTCGCCTTCGGTTACCGGGACCCGGTGTCCCTGACCACCATCGGCGCAGGCACGGTGACCTATATCGTCGGCCCCATTGCCGGGGCTTCGATCGGGGCGTCCTCGGACATCATTGCGCTGTCGATTGCCGCCGGTCTGGTGAAGTCCATCCTGGTGATGATCATGACGCCCGCCATGGCCCGGCACATTGGGCTCGACAACCCCCGCTCGGCGATGATCTTCGGTGGCCTGATGGGCACCACCAGCGGGGTCGCGGCAGGCCTTGCCGCCACCAACCCGCGGCTGGTGCCCTACGGCGCCATGACGGCGACCTTCTACACCGGGCTGGGTGCCCTGCTGGCACCGTCGGTGCTCTACCTGGCAGTGCGAGCCATTTTCTAACCGCGAGCAACAGCCCTCCTCGCCACCCACAAGCGATACAGCGCGGGCGTGAAGAAGAACGACACCAGGGTGGCGAGCAGCAGCCCAAACCCGACGGTTTGCGCGAAGGGGGGCCATAGCCCCCCAGCCGCCAACATGAGCGGGATCAACCCGGCAAAGGTGGTGATGGTGGTCGATACGATGTGCCGACTGGTCGGCCCACTGATCACCGCCAACATGGCCGACAGATCACCCTGGCGAGCGGCCGGATCGTCATCAAAGGCGGCAACAATAATGATGGTGGCGTTAATGGCGACGCCTACCAACCCCATAATGCCGACGATAATCACGAAGCCAAACGCATGACCACTCATCAGCAGCGCCACAATCCCCATGCCCATGGCCTGTGCTCCAGCGATAAAGACAATGGCGGCGCGGCGGAAGGAGTTGAACGCCAGCACCACGGTGGCCACCATGGCGATCACCAGCAAGACCACCGAGGCCAGCAGTTGGCCCACCGCCTCGTCACGCTCGGCGGCCTCTCCCCCTGTTTCAATACGGTATCCAGCAGGCAACGTCAGCTCACCGTTCTCAAGCGCTGCCTGAAGCTTGGCATCTAACTGCGCCATGGATACGGCCGGTAGCGCATCCGCCACTAAATAGCCTTGCACCAGCTGCACTCGCTCGGCATTTCGTCGGGTAATCACACTCCATGAAGGGGCAAGATAGCTTTCAGCAACAGCCGCTAACGGTAAGCCTTCAGCCACTTGGTCACTCACCAAACGCAGTGCAGCTAGCTGCTCGGCATCAGTACGCCACCCATCGGCATAACGCACACGTACCGGTAGTTGTTGTGTATCTTCCAACAACATACCGGCAGGCTGGCCGGAGAGGGCAGCACCTACCTGTTCCGCCAGGCTCTGCGTCGTCAGCCCTGCATCGCTCAATGCGGTGTGGTCGACATCAAGCACTAGCCGAGGCAAATCACGCTGCATCCCTGCGCGTACGTGGGTTACCTGGGGAAGCTGGTGCATCAGGCCCGCTAGCTCCAGGCCCAGGGAGGAGAGCACCTCCAGATCATCGCCATACACGCGAAGCTCAATGGGCGCTTTAAAAGGCGAGCCTTGCTCGTATTTGCGCACAACGCCTTGGGCTTGAGGAAAGCGCTTATCCAGAGATTGCTGCAGCCCCGGCACCTGTTGATTGGTGGCCTCTAACGATACCGTATCGACGATCAGATGAAGGAAGGCGGGGTTGTTATCTTCATTAGTTAACACGTTGTAATACATCATCGGCGCACTTTCGCCGATAAACGACGAGACACGCACTACACCCGGCAGCTCGCGCACCATGCTCTCTACTTCGTGGGCCAGCGCTTCTGTCTTGGCGATACTACTGGCGGCGGGCAAGCGCACTTCAATATGGAACTGGTCGCGGTCGGCGAGAGGGAAGAACGCCACGTCTAGCGTTGGCATCAGCGCTATTCCACCTACCGGCACACAGAGGGTGATCACCATCGCCGCCACGGGGTGGCGCAGTGTACTGCGAATCGTGCCGCGAAACGCCCGCTTCATTATATTATCTCGCGGGACAGGCGGTTTAGCGGCTACCTTGGCCAGCAGCATGGGCGAAAGCGCAGGCACCAGCAGCAGCGAAATCAGATAAGAGCTGACCAGCGCCACCATGACCGCCATGGCAAGCGGCCCGACGAACTCCCCACCAGTACCAGGCCCATCAGTAGGCTAATCGCTACATCACTGAGACGCTGGTTGGTATAGCTGGCCTGCTCAAAGACTTCTTCTACCGCCAGCCCTATCGGCAGTTCATCGGCAAACGCCGCCAGTTGCGCCTGGGCACGCTCAACCCACGCATCGATACGCTGTCCCGGCACCATACGGGCACCTACAAATACGGCCCGCTCACCGTTTAGCAGCGCCACCGCGCTGGGTGGGTCTTGAACGCCACGGCGCAGCTCGGCAATTTCTCCTAGCTTGACGCTCTGGCCCTGCTGGGTGGTGACGTTGATCTCTCGCAGCCGGTCAAGCGCATCAAACTCGCCGCTCAAGCCCACCGTTAGCCGATGCCCTTGCGTGACCACCTCGCCAGCCGTGCGGCGGCCGTCGCTCGCCTCAATGGCCCCGGCAAGCTGACCAACCGAGAGTCCTAACGCATTCAGTTCCAGCGGGTCTACCATCACCTCGACCTGCTCCCCGGCGACGCCAAAACGGTTGGTATATTCGGTGCCCGCTACCTGCCGTAACTGATCTTCTAGGCGTTCGGCATAGCGCTCCATCAGCTGTGGATTGGGAGGGGTATCCAACGTCCAGCGCAGAGCGGCCACGATACTGAACGCATAGCCACGGTCATCCAACAACTCCGGCGTTTGCACGCCTTCCGGTAGCGAGGGCGCTACATCGCTGAGCTTATCGCGCACGCGGCTCCACACCGGCGTGACATTGGTCACCGCGTCGCTCAGTTCCAGGCTGAGCACGGCAATGCCTTGCCGCGAGGTAGATTCCAGCACATCAATCTCAGCAATGGTGCGTAGCTCCTGTTCGATAGGACGCGCGACCAAGGCTTCGATTTGTTCGGGAGTCGCCCCTGGGTACGGTGCCAGCACGGTGGCAATCCGCGCGACAAGGTGTGGGTCTTCCGCCCTGGGAAGGGTTTGGATAGCCGATAGCCCCGCGACAATGAGCAAGCCAAGCGACAGCGCCAGCAGGCGGCGATTAAACAACCACTCAATGCGCTGCATGGGCCACTTCCTCGCTGAGTGTGACCTGCTGCCCAGGCGTGATGCGGTGAGTGCCGCTGCTAATTAATCGCATACCGGGGGCCAACGTGCCACGCACAAAGGCGTCATCGCCTTCGGTATGCAGCAGCTCTACGCTCGCCTGTGCCACACGGTAGCGCTCATTTTCCTGAGGTTCGGCAACCAGTACGTTCCACAACCCGCGGTCGGCGGCACGTAGTGCAGATAGTGGTACCCAGTAACCGCTAGCGTGCTCGGTAATTGAGTAGTTCAACTCGGCCAGATCGCCAGGCACCGCGCGGCTGTTACTTGTCAGCGCCACCACCAGTGTTTGCGTGCGGCTGTCGCTATCCACCTGGGGCAGGCGAGCAAGCACCTCACCCGTAATAGGCTGGCCGTTTACGTGCAGCGTCACAGACTCCCCCATGGTGAACGTCGCCGCTAGCCGGGCTGGCAAGCCAAGGTGCGCTTCTAAGTGGCGGGTATTCACGATATCGAAAGCCGCCGTGCCACTGCTCACCAAGCTGCCCACATCAATATGGCGCTCTACCACCCGCCCAGCGAAGGGGGCTTTTAGGGTGCTGTCTTCTAAGTCAGCCGTGAGACTATCGCGCTCGGCCGCTAGGGCAGCGAGTCGCGCTTGCAGGGTTAAGCGGTCGGTGCGGGCTTGGTCCAGCGCCGTGCGGCTAGCAAAGTTGCTTTGATTGAGCTGCGCTTCGCGCTCTTCCTGGCGCTGGGCAAGGGCCAAGCTGGCACTGGCTTCTTCGCTGCGCGCCGCCACTTCGGCTAAACGGCTCTCCAAGCGGCGGGTATCCAGACGGGCGAGCACCTCCCCTTGTTCAACCGCATCTCCGCGCTCGGCCAGTACGGCTTCCACCCGCCCCGCTGGCTCAAAAGCCAACGACACCGACTGGCGCGCCACCACCCGACCGGTTAAGCGCACTTCCCGCCTCAACGCATCTGCCTCGGCAAGCGGAATCGTTGCCACCTGTAATAAAGCGTTATCTACCCCCTGCTGGCGTGCCTGCTGGGCACTACTGTGCTGGCTGGTTAGCAGGAGTATTACCACAACGGTAGCGCCTATCATCAGCAGTGCCGCCAGCATGCCGCGCAGCCGATGCCCCCAGGAAGTGTTTAACGTGCCCATGTTGGCCTCAAATGGTTTATTCTTGAACGATAACGTTCACTATAATATGTGTACGCCACCGTTCAATAACTATTGATGCATGGGCAGAGGTTAATTGCATGACAGACGCTCAACCGCCGTCATCTGACCAAAAACGCAGCGCGGGCCGCCCTAAAGATATGGCCAAACGTAATGCGATGATGGACGCTGCAGCGTGCCTGTTTTTCCGCAATGGTTTGGAAGCCGTCACCATGGAGGCCGTTGCTCGAGAGGCGGGCGTTTCCAAAGTGACGGTGTATGGGCACTTTACGTCTAAGGAAGCGCTGTTTGGCAGCGTGATACGGCGGGAAACCGCGACAATTCGGCAAGGGTTAGAGCAGCTCCCTGACACCCACGACGCGGTACGCCAATCGCTCATTGAGGTAGGCATCGGCATGGTGCGCTTTTTACTGGAGCCCCATGTATTGGCGGTCGAACGGGTGATGAGTCAGCAGGGCGAGCAGCACCCCAAGCTGTTACAGGCTTTTTTTGAGGCAGGCCCCTGGGCTATTAGCCAGTGGCTGCGGGAAAAACTGGAAGGACTGGCCAGCGCAGGCCACCTTACCCTGCCCGCCCCCGCACTAGCTGCCGATCAACTCTGCAGCATGTGGCAGGGAATGCTGACCAAAGAAGTTCGTATGGGCGTACGCCCACCGCCCACGGATGACGAGCTAAAGCGCCAGATCACCAGCGCTGTAGACGTGTTTTTAATGGCGTATGGGCGGCGCTGATGCTCAGGCTATCGGCGTTCTAATACGCCGATTAGCTCAGGTATTGATAGTTGCTGATCTTCCACCGATTGGTATAAATCTCGAACGACTTTGGCAATACCACCTTCCACAGCTAAGTCGTGGGTCATTGTGTGGTAGTAACCGAGATCCTTGCTTGCATTGGCAATCGTAAACCTGAATCCAGAAGGGTCATTGTCAGCGATATAAGGGCGCAACCGCTCAAGCACGACCCCCCCACCGCCGCCTGCACCAAGCACATCAAGCAAAGCATTATCACTGATGCCTGCTTTACGTGAAGCGGCAGTGGCTTCCGCCAATACCGCAGAAAAGCCAAGCGAAACAAAATTGTGCAACAGCTTAAGAGTGTGTCCCGCACCAACTTCGCCTGCATAGGCAATATTTTCGGCAAAACCCTGCAGCAGGGGCAGCATTTCATCGAACAGCGCCTTTGGCGCGCCAACAATCAAGTTAAGCCGCCCTTCTGCTGCTTCTTTAGGCGTGCGTGTCATGGCGGCATCCATAAAGCGTCCGCCTGCCTCCGTGACTCTGACAGCGACTTTTTCTGTCGAACTAGGTAGAGCAGTGGAGCAATCTACGATAACACTGCCAGGGACTAGCCCTTCTAATACGCCATTGGGTTCAAACAACACGGCTTCTACTTGAGGCGAGCCAGTAACGCACAGAATCACCACCTCTGCGCTCTGTGCCACCTCCCGACCAGAACTCAGCGCACTGGCGCCAGCGGCCACTAGATCATCCACTGGCTGATTACCTGGGTGTTCAAGAAAACATACCTGATAGCCAGCACGTAGCAGGCTGCTGGCGATCCCGTGGCCCATCAGGCCTACGCCGACGACGCCTATTTGGCGAGATGTTGTCATTATAATAACTCCTTTTACGTAGATGTCCGTGCTAGCCGTGCTTGATAGCGATAGTCTTGATACGTGTATAGCTTCTCAGCCCTTCAAAGCCCTTTTCCCGACCATGTCCTGAACGTCCAACACCACCAAAGGGAAGCTCTACGCCACCGGCAGCTCCGTAGTTATTGATGAACACTTGGCCACTGCGGATACCTTTTGCCAAGCGTAGCTGACGTCCGCCGTCGCGAGTCCAAATACCGGCACACAGGCCAAAATCGGTGGCATTAGCGAGTGCAAGCGCTTCGGCTTCATCCTCGAACACCTGCACCACCAGCACGGGGCCAAACAGCTCCTCCCGAAGCACTTCATGCCCATCCGGAATATCGGTCAACAGTTGAGGCAGCACGAAATGGCCTCCGGATGGTACGCTCGACGTTAGTTTTCCTATAGCCGCGACGCGAATGCCATCGGCTTTGGCCGCCGACAAACGTTCTTCCAGCTTAGCTTTTTGGCGCGCGTTGATTAATGGACCACAGTCGGCATCGGCTTCACCGGTATCACAGCGCAGGGCGTTAAAGCGCTTGCATAGATTATCAATTACGTTATCAGCGATTTCACGCTGTACTAGCAGACGGCTACCTGCGGAACAGGTCTGACCAGCATTCTGGATAATCCCACGTACCACCGCAGACAGCGCTTCCTCCAAATCTGCATCGGCAAACACGAGTTGAGGCGATTTCCCACCTAGCTCCAACGTGACCGGCACATGGTGCTGCGCGGCCGCTTGGGCAACATGTGTGCCGGTTTCAGGTGAGCCAGTAAAGGAGAGGTGGTCAATCTGAGGATGGGCAGCCAGCGCCGCGCCCGCTTCAAACCCTAGCCCCGGCACTACATTGAGTGCACCAGGGGGCAACCCATGCTGTACCGCCAGTTCCGACATGCGCAGCACGCTCAGGCAGGCATCTTCGGCGGGCTTAAGCACGATAGTGTTACCTGCGGCGAGTCCAGCCGCCACGCAGCGCCCGAAAATTTGAGAGGGATAGTTCCAAGGAATAATTTGGGCACACACACCGTAAGGCTCGCGCAGTGTCATTACCGCGAAGTCGGTTTCAAAGGGAATGGTCTCACCGTGAATCTTGTCCGCCGCCCCACCATAAAAGCGAAAATAGCGTGCACAGGCGGATATATCCCCTTTGGCTTGGGTCATGGGCTTACCGGTATCGGCGCACTCGAGCTGTGCTAGCTGTTCATGATGTGCCTCGATCACATCGGCAAAGCGCAACAGCCATTCGCTGCGCTTACGAGCAGACCAATGAGCCCACTCGCCTAACTGTCCGGAAAAGGCCAGCCGTGCTGCTTTTACTGCTGCATTTACCTCCTCCACTTGGCTACGTGCAATGCGCGCCAATGGCTCTCCAGTGGCAGGGGCCTCTACCTGTAACGTAGCCGTCGTCTTTATCCACTCTCCACCAATCAGTGCCTGCTGCGGTGGAAAGGTCATTAAATGTGACATTTATCACTCCTTTATTATCTTTATTAAATGTAATGTCTTTTCTATCCGTAGAAGATATTCACTAATCCCATTGAAATCCAAGGCATATAAGTAATCGCCATCAAACACGCCAGCACTACTAGCACAAAGCGCACCAGCCACGGCAGCATTTGATCAATGGAGATTTTGGCAACAGCGCAAGCCGCAAAAAGATTCACCCCAAGAGGCGGCGTAATCATGCCCAGCGCTAAGTTGACCACCATTACCAAGCCAAAATGGACAGGATGGATACCAAACTGAATCGCGATCGGCGTGAGTATCGGGGCCAGAACTAAAATCGCGGCCGATGTTTCAATGAACATGCCGACAATTAGCAGCAGTGCGTTCACAACCAGCAAAAACATCATCGGGCTTTCAATGGTGTTGGTGACCAACGTGGCAATTTGTGCCGGTAATCCTGTGCGGCTTAACAAAAAGCTAAACAGCGCGGCCGATGCAATAATCAACATCACCGCCGCCGTTGAGATCACGCTTTGGCGCAAGATAGGCCCTAGGTCAGCAAGCTTTAATTCGCGGTAATAGAACGCGCCCACAATGAGTGCGAAAAACACCGCCACGGCCGACGCTTCAGTGGGGGTAAAAATCCCTCCGTAAATACCGCCGATCACCACCACCGGCATCAGCAGCGCCACCCAGGCACGCTTAAGCGAAACCATAAAACCGGTGCTGTCTTTGTAATCATCTTTACCGTAGCCACGCACTTTACAGAACAGGTAAAGAAAGATGATAAGCGCCATACCAATCAAAATGCCGGGCCCAATACCGGCCAGAAACAGCTGCCCAATGGAGGTATCGGTACTCACGCCATACAGAATCAGCGGAATAGAAGGGGGAATCAGCACGCCCAGTTCCGCCGATGACGCCTGAATAGAGGCCGCTAGCGGTTTGGGATAGCCGTGCTTCACCATGGCTGGAATCAGAATGGCACCAATGGCAAAGGTTGTGGCCACGCTGGAGCCGGACACCGCGGCAAACATCATGCACGTTAAGACGCAGGACATGGCAAGGCCGCCTTGCACGCGCCCAACGATGGATTTTGCAAGGTCCACCAAACGTTGTGAAATGCCCCCGGCAGCCATTAAATTACCCGCCAGAATAAAGAACGGTATCGCCATCAGCGGAAACTTATCGATACCAATAAACATCTGCTGTGGAACAAGTAATAACGGCAGGCGCGTAAAGAACTCGATGCCAATAATAGAAGCGAGCACGATAGAGATCGCAATCGGCACGCCAAAGGTAAAGAGCACGATCAGCGATAGTCCAATCACCATATTCATGAGGACGCTCCTTCTTTGGAACGCGACGCATGGGTGGACGTTGGCTCATCGGTCAGCACTTCGCTGTTTTCTGGCCCTACTTTCTCGCGGCCACTGAGCTGCGCGGCTAAACGGGCGATCACTGACACCATCGCAAAGCTAGCACCCATGGGAATCGCGGCATAGGCCCAGGACATGGAAATGTTCATGCCCGACATCACCTGGCTATTCACTCGCAGCGTCATTTGAATGCCGTAGTGCACTAACACGCCCAATACCAATAGGCAGCACAGCACAATCGCCATTTCCAGCATCATGAGCAGACGCGCAGGCATCCATTTATAGATGACCTCAACCGCCATCATATAGCCACCACGAAACGTAGCGGCAGCGGCCATAAACACACACCAAATCATGGACGTTCTAGATGCCACCTCGGTCCAGGTAGAGGGCGCATTAAACAAAAATCGCGTAAGCACCTGATAGAAGCTGAGCGTGACCGATATGACCAACATCAACATAGCAATCATCAGGGCAATACGGGTTAACTGATGCTCTAAACGAAGCAATACCGCTAGCATAAAAGGTCACCGTGCCTAGGCGGTCTCTGGCATCGCCAGAGACCGCAGTGAAGGAAGTGCTTAACAGTTGCCCGCTTTTTCACGGATGCGTTCTAGCATGTCGCTACCATACTGTGAGGTGAAAATTTCGTAGGCGGGTTCTACTGCCTGCTGGAAAGGAGCAGGGTCGATCTCTGTTCTTACTGTCATCCCATTGGCTTCCAACAGCGCAACCCCTTCCCGCTCAAGGCGCGATACTTCTTCGCGAGTGGCGTCTACCGAAGCTGCTGCGGCCTGCATAAACCAGTCACGCTCCTCTTCGCTGAGGCCATCTAGCAAGATCGGTGAGCCCAGTACGATGGCCGGTGAGTAAACGTGCCCGGTCAGGGAAAGGTAGTCCTGCACTTCCCAGAAGTTGGTGGCTACAATGACCGTAATCGGGTTTTCCTGGCCATCGACCGTGCCTTGTTGAAGCGCGGTGAATAGCTCCGGGAACGCCATCGGTGTTGGTCGTGCGCCCATTTGGCGGAACGCTTCTTGGTGTACTGCGTTCTCCATGGTGCGGACCCGTAACCCTTCCGCATCCGCTGGGCTAGCAATTTCACGCTGACTGTTAGTGAGGTGACGGAAACCGTTTTCTGACCACGCCATACCGACCAAGCCATGATCGCTCATCTTCGCCAGCAGCTCGTCACCGATCTCGCTGTCCAGCACACAGCGGGCTTGGTCGTAGTTTTCAAACAGGAACGGCAAATCCAGCACGTAGGTTTCCGGCACAAAGTTACCCAGTGGGCCGCTAGAGGTAATCACCACATCCACGGTGCCAATCTGCAGGCCTTCGATCATTTCTCGCTCGCCACCGAGAGAGCCGGAGGCGTGCTCAGTGACCGTAAAGGCTCCGTCGGATAGACGTTCTAGTGTCTCTTTAAACGCCTCGGCACCTACCGAGTAGTGAGAGGTGGAAGAGAGCGTGTGCCCCAAACTGATATCCGTGGCTGCCTGAGCGTGCAGTGCAATGCTGGCCGTCGCCAGGGCGCTGATAGCAGTCACGAGTGCATGTCGAGTGAAGCGCTTGGTCATGATAAATCCCTCTTTATGTTGTTGTGAGGGTGAGTAGTGAAGGAGGCGTTGGCGTCTCCTTGTGGCGTTCTGCCCTATCGGCAGTGGGGTGAATCAGATGGGCAATAGCCGTTCATGGGTGCTGCTCAGCCATAAAGCTATCGATGATTTGGGTAAAGTCATCGTCGCCGACAAAGCCAAGCTGACTCGCTTTTGCAGTTTCAAAGCGGGCGGGCCAACTGGCGACAATGGCTTCGATACGCGGGTCGGGTGCATGTTTAACGAGCGCTAGGGCCTGCTCCCCGGCCGCCGTGCGAAGCGCTTCAAGCATAGCGGCGACGCTCACCGTAATGCCCGGCAGCATAAACGCGCGAAACGGTGCGAGTGCTTCACGAGGTACCTGGGCACCATGCTCCAGCGCATCGACCACTTTGCCCGGCGACATCACAAACATTTCAAGGGTGGTGGGCACAGGGCAGATGGCCTCTTCACCATTGAGCGGCTCACGCAAAATGCTGGAGGCAAAGCTGGAGGCCGCGGCATTTGGACGGCCGGGGCGGATCACGATGGTGGGCAAGCGAAGCACCAAGCCATCAATCTCGCCACGACGGCTGTAATCATTGATGAGCAGTTCGCACATGGCCTTTTGGGCACCGTAAGAGTTCTGCGGATGCAGGGCGGTCATGTCGTCAAGCACATCAGGCAGTGCGCCGCCATAGGCCGCCACGGAGCTAGCCATAATGAAGCGCGTGTCGTGCATGCCACGGGCACGACAGCCTTCTAGCAATGACCGCGTAGCATCAAAATTGACACGCATACCGAGTTCTAAATCGGCTTCTGCGGCAGAGCTGACCACGGCCGCCAAGTGATAAATCACGTCAGGGCGCTGATCTAACACCTCGTCTAATGCGTGCGGCTGAGTAATATCCACTGCTCGCGACACCACAGTAATCGTGCCTGCTGAGGGCGACGGCGCTTCTACTTGGTCAATCAGCGTTAGCTGCGTGATCGATTGCTGACGCAGCTCACCACGCTGGATCAACTGCTGCGCGAGGCGCTGGCCCAAAAAGCCAGCGGCACCGGTAATGGCAATGTGCATGATGCGATTCCTAATGTTGCGTTGTTTTTGTATTAGTGAACGTATGTGCGACTGGCGCTGGCCAGAACAAGCTGCTTAATGCGTGATTAATCCCCACGGCGCTCCCCATCCTAGCCCCGCTCGTGTAGCCGTTTTGGGGTGGTATTCACACCCTACCCAACCGCGATACCCCAGCGCGCTTAAGCGTTCAAAAATAGCGGGGTAATGCACTTCGCCCACATTAGGCTCGTTACGATCAGGCACGCCGGCGATTTGAATATGGCCAATAGCGTTAAACTGACGCTCTAGGTGACGAATTAAGTCACCATCCATGATTTGGCAGTGGTACAGGTCAAACTGAAGTTTGAGGTTTTTGGCGCCCACCTCGTCAAGCACAGCCATGGCCTGCGTTTGGCGGGAAAGAAAAAAGCCGGGCATATCACGGGTATTTATCGGCTCAATCAGGACATCTTTGCCTACTTTTGCCGCCTCGTTCGCCGCAAAACGTAGGTTACTAATATAGGTGGTGTGATGCTCTGCTTGGATCGCGGCATCCGCGTTGTCAGGCAAAAGCCCTGCCATGGCATGAACCCGCGGGCAGTTAAGGGCCTCGGCATAGCTCAGCGCTGCGGTGACCGAATCACGAAACTCCGATTCCCGCCCTGGTAGGCTGGCAAGACCACGCTCCCCGGCTTCCCAATCCCCCGGCGGCAGATTAAACAGTACCTGCTCCAACTGGGCCTCTTTCAACGCGTGCTGCAAGTCACTCGCAGCAAACGCATAGGGGAATAGATACTCCACCCCTTTAAAGCCGGCCTCTGCAGCAGCGGCAAAGCGGTCGATAAAGGCGTGTTCGTTAAACAGCATGCTGAGGTTGGCGGCTAATCGAATCATGGGGCGCTCTTGTCGTTATGGGCGTTATTAAGTGCTTTGTTCAGTGCGTCGCTAGTCGCGTGGAAAACGCGCTTCCAGTTCGGCGACCTGCTCTGGCGTCAGCCCTCGCGGGTTCTCGCCCCGCAGCAGCAGGTAAAGCTTGGCGGTCTCTTCCAGCTCTTCGGTGGCATACACCGCCGCTTCTAGATTTTTGCCTGCTACCACTGGGCCGTGGTTGGCCAGCAGTACCGCGCTATGCTTGCCCGCCAGGCCCCGCACTGCTTCACCCAGCTGGGGGTCGCCAGGAATGTGATAAGGCACCAGCGGTAACTTGCCCACCCGCATGACGTAGTAGGCAGTGAGTGGCGGAATACAGTCGCAGGGGTCTACCCCCGGCAAACACGACACCGCCACCGAATGAGTGGAGTGAAGATGCACAATGGCACCGGACTGCGGGCGCTCGGCGTACATAGCCATGTGTAAAAACTGCTCTTTGGTAGGTTTATCGCCACTGAGCAGTTGGCCGTGCGGGTCCAGATGGGCAATACGCGCGGGGTCCAGCCGCCCTAGGCAGGCGTTGGTGGGCGTCATCAGCCAGCCGCCATCGTCTAACCGCACGCTGATGTTGCCGCTGGAGCCCATGGTCAGGCCACGGTCGAACAGCGATTTGCCGAGCGTACTGATCTGCTCACGAAGACTGTTATGGTCATGGTGACGCAGGTGCACGCTCATGCCAGCACCTCAAACGCACGGGTAAAGAAATCCACGCCGCCAAAGTTGCCGGACTTGAGCGCCAGCGACAACGGCGCATCATGCCCAGGCAGAGGAGCTTGGGTCCAGGGCACGCCGGGGTCGATCTGCTCACCGATGCGCAGGGTCGTCACGCCTAACGCGGAGACCACTGCACCGGAGGTTTCGCCGCCCGCTACCAATAACCGGCCCACGCCTTCCTGCACTAACGTTACCGCCAACTGGCTTAATGCCTCTTCAACAAGGTGCCCTGCTCGCTCCACGCCGAGCGAGGCTTGCGCGTTTTTCACTTTTTCTGGATCGGCGGAGGCGTAAATTAATACCGGCGCGTTGTCGGATAGCCGCTGCCGCGCAAACGCAAGCGCCTGCTGGTGTTGCTGCTCGCCCTCTGCCAGCGCCAGCGGGTCAAGCGCGAAACCGCCGTCAGGATGCTTGGCCACGAAATCCGCCACTTGCGCTAGCGTGGCCCGTGAACAGCTACCTGACAGCACCAAAGCCCCGCCAGTAGCAGGCGCTAAACGCCCTGGTTCTGCAATGTCTTCCAGCCAACCCAGTGCGCGGTACTGAGCGGGCAGCGCTTGCCCCAGGCCAGAGCCGCCGGTGACAAGCGCCATTGTCGCCGTGGCCTCGGACAGCACGTCCAAATCCTGCTCATCCAAGCTATCGCAGATCACATGGCGTACGCCTTGCTCGGCGAGCGTCGACAGATGAGAGCGGGTTGCCTCTGTCCCTTTGGCGAGTACGGCCCGGTTGGCCAAGCCCACCGGGTGTGGCGTTTGGCGGGAGAGCACACGGACCAAATCAGCATCCTGCATGGGGTTGAGCGGGTGGTGCTGCATGCCGCTGTCGTTCAGCAAACGGTCACCAACAAACAGGTGGCCTTGGTACACCGTGCGGCCATTAATGGGAAACGCAGGTACCATCACCGTTTGATGGGCATGAAGCCGTTCCAGCAAGGCATCGGCCACGGGGCCAATGTTGCCTTCGTCAGTGGAATCAAAGGTGGAACAGTACTTAAAGAACAGCTGGAGAGCGCCCTGCTCGCGTAGCCACTCAAGTGCTGCCAGAGAATCGGTCACGGCGTCTTGCACTGGGCAGGAGCGGGACTTGAGCGCGACAACGACCGCATCGACATCGTGCAAGTCCACCGCTTCTTGCGGCACGCCAATCACCTGTAGGCAGCGCATGCCGCCACGCACCAAGTTATTGGCGAGATCAGTGGCTCCGGTAAAGTCGTCGGCGATAGCGCCCAACACGATTCCCTGATGGCTCATTACTTCACTCCCTCGGCATCGTTGGCCGCTTCTGGCAACGCAATGCCCGATAAGCGCTGATAAACCTTAATCACCGCTGAGTCATCTTCCCGCCCAAAGCCTGCGCCGCTGGCCGCAGTAAATTGCTGCAACGCGCTGGCAGCCACCGGTGTTGCGAGTGAAAGCTCGCGACCTGTTTGATGAACAATATTGAGGTCTTTGACGAAGATATCGACCGCTGACAGCGGCGTGTAATCACCGCTCAAGATATGCGGCACGCGATTCTCAAACATCCAGGAGTTACCCGCCGAATGGGTAATCACCTCATAAATCACCTCGGGGTCGAGTCCCATACGAATACCCAGCGCCATCGCCTCGGCCGCAGTGGCAATATGCACGCCCGCCAGCAGTTGATTCACCAGCTTCATACTGGAACCTACCCCTGGTGTATCGCCTAAGCGATACACTTTGGCCGCCATGGCATCTAATACCCGCTGCGCTTTGTTGAACACTTCCGGCTGACCAGAGGCCATTACCGATAAATCACCGCTTTTAGCCTTGGCAGCGCCACCGCTAATGGGCGCATCCAGCATCCACAACCCCGCCGCAGAAAGGCGCTCGCCTAGCTGCTTAGCTTGGCTGGGTGCCACGGTGGCGCATTGCAAGATCACGCTACCCGGCGCTAGGTGGGCAACCACGCCCTGTGCCCCGAAAAGCACCTCTTCAGCCTGTTGGCCATTCACAACAATCACCAACACAACGTCACAGTGGGCGAGCTCGGCGGGCGTTGCGACACTATTACCGCCAGCAGCGCTGAATACTTCGCGTGCACCGCTGGCAATGTCACAGCCGGTGACCTGAAAACCTTTGCTCAGTAGCGCAGTGGCAGTGCCCATACCCATGGCGCCTAAGCCAATCACGCCGACTTGCTGGGATTGCTGTTGATCTTGACTCACCTGCCGCTACCTCACTGTTGTTTTTAGCAGCCACGTTTAGCAAAGCTGCTCGAAGCTTTTATCATTGAATGGTAGCGCTGCCATGATAGCGCTACCATTCCTTTTAGATTATTCTTTTCGTCATCACAAGCTGAACAATAGGGGCGTTCGACCAATGTCTAGAGACTTTTCGCATGCTGCTAAGCAGCGTCGTCGCTCAGATCAAGTGACGCTCAGCCAAGTGGCTGAAGCTGCGGGCGTCTCACCGATCACTGCTTCTCGAGCGCTTAATCATCCTGAAAAAGTCAGCGAGCGCACGCGTAATAGCGTACTGAAAGCGGTTGAGCAGCTAGGCTATGTGCCCAACCTCGTGGCGGGCAGCCTCGCCTCTTCGCGCTCTAAACTGATTGCCGTCATCGTGCCTTCTCTGATCAACACGGTATTTGTTGAAGTTATCAAAGGCCTTCAAGAGACCTTAGAGGCAGAGGGGTATCAAATACTGCTGGGCAACACCGACTACGATCTAGACCGCGAATATCAGTTAGTGCGCACGTTCTTAGGCTGGTCATGCTCGGCGCTGATTACCGCTGGGCTACGCCATAATCAAGCTTGCCAGACGCTTCTGAACAATTGGGAGCATCCCATTATGGAAGTGATGGAGCTGGGCCAAGGTATGGACTTGAATGTTGGGCTAGACCACGTCGCAGCGGGACGCTGCATGGCGAAACACTTAGTCGATAAAGGCTATCGCCACATCGTTTATGTCGGGGCAAGAATGGCTCAAGACTACCGCGCTGGCATGCGCTATGAAGGTCATCAAGAGATGCTTCAATCAAACAAAATAGAGACACCTTTAATAGAACTCGACACGCTGGGCAGTCTACAAGCAGGTGCGGATAGCTTGACACAGGTGTTGACTCACTACCCCCATACACAGGCCATTCATTTTGCCAACGATGACCTCGCAGCGGGAGCCCTACTAGCCGCGCAACGACAAGGCCTTAGTGTGCCGAATGACATTGCAATTGCAGGATTCAATGGACTGCCACTAGGCCAGCATGTCACTCCTCAGCTCACCACCATTCTCTCACCTAGAGAAGAGATGGGCCGCTTAGCCGCCAAAGAACTTATACGGCGCCTAAGCGGCAAAAACGTCTACCGCCGCCAGCACGACGTGGGGTTTACGCTACAAGTGGGGGGGAGCACTTAAGCATGCAAGGCTTAAGCGGGCAGTGTCTAACAACACTGCCCCTAATCAGTCTTACACCCCCACCGGCCCACCATCACGCTTCTGAATCACCACGGTAGCCGCACGCGGGCGTACTTGACCACTCGCCGCCGCAGTGGCGTCTTGCACCAACGCACTAGCATCAGCTGGCCAATTGCCGGGGTGCTGAATATTAATGAACAACGCGGTTTTATCCGGCGTGGCAAAGATACCAGTAACTTCGCAGCCGTTCGGGCCGACCGCAAAGCGTTTGAGCTGCTGCTGGTTGCTGCTGTTGATCACCGGCCCCGTACCGCGAATATCCTCTAACCCTTGGGGCACCACGGCCAATAGCTGGTCGTTGGTGTGCTCGGTAACGCCTTCATAGCCGTTGTCGGTCTGAATCCAGAGAATGCCTTGGCCGTCTTCACGATCGTCGAACCACAGGCCATCGGGGCTGGCAAACTGGTTCATCTCGTTTAGCCCGGAGTGGTTATCGGCGTCATCGGCAGCTGCGCCAAACACAAACACCTCCCAGGTGAAGGCGTTGGGCAAGCGGCTCTCCCGCCAACGAATCACGTGCCCGGCCTCGTTATTGGCGCGGGGGTTCGCGGCGTTCGCAGGGGCGGTAGCGAAGCCAACGCCCGGCTGGGCAAGCTCGCTTCCGTCGTTGGTGAAGGTGGCATCGCTGCCCTCTTCACTGCGCTGGGTGTTATTGGTGAGCGTTAGATACACCTCACCCGAGGCCGGGTCTACCGTGGCCCACTCGGGGCGGTCCATTGGCGTGGCGCCCAGCAGGTCGGCGGCATCGCAGGTGTTGATGATGATGCCTGCCAAGTCGTTCTCGGCCAGGCTAAGTGCGGCGGCCAGCGTGCGGCCATCCTGGGTCTTGGCGCTCGGTGTGAGTGGCAGCCACTCGCCACTGCCATCAGCATGGAAGCGCGCCACGTAGAGCGTGCCGTTATCCATATATTTACTGCCAATGGCGAGGCGGTCGTACTCTGCGCCGGGGCGGTTGGCATCGGCGGGATCCCAGGCGGCATCAGAGACGTACTTATAGACATACTCGTTACGGGCATCGTGGCCTGAATAGAACACAATGGGCTTGCCTGCTTCCAGTTTACCCAGCCAGCACCCCTCATGGCGAAAACGCCCCAGCGCCGTGCGCTTCACCGCTCGGGCGCCGCTGTAGGGGTCGACTTCTACTTGGTAGCCGAAGGTACGTGCCTCGTTGCGGTAGTCATCTTCGGCACGCTCACCGCGTGGAGTGATGTCAAAGCGCGCAAACTCACCGTTCTGCTCGGTGGCGTCGCCCGCTGAGGTATCCCAGCCATAGCGGCTTTTATCCGTAGGAATACCGATGCGCGCATCGTCTTGGAAGCGCTCGCCACGGTTGACGAAGATATCGGGCCAGTTCTCTTCACAGGCGATATAGGTGCCCCAGGGCGTCACGCCGTTACCGCAGTTGTTGTTGGTGCCGCGGGTTTGCGTGCCGTCAGGGGAGAACTGGGTTTTTACGTAGTCGCTACCCGCCACGGGGCCGGCGAGATCCATCACCGTGGCGCTGGTGAGGCGGCGGTTATAGGGCGAGTTGGCAACATGAGACCACTGGCCGCTGGCGTCTTTCTCTACTTCGACGATCGTCACGCCATGGGCGTTGATTTCAGTGCGTGACTCGTCCGCTGGGCGCGCGCCCGCTTCGGCATTGGTCGGCCCACCTTGGGGTGCCCATAGCGCTGCTTGGTCGATGTACTCGTTATTTAGCGCCAGCACAAAACGGCGCGAGGCGTTATCCGCATCCAGGGCAAAACCGGCCATGCCGTCGTGGTGCATGCCTACGCTCATCGCTTGGCGCTCGGGCGTCATGGGCTGGTCGGCCTGCCACTCCTGGCCTGCCTGCAGCGGCGTGCCCCAGGGCACTAACACTTGAGCCACGTATCCTTCCGGCACAACGATGGCGTCGGTACGAGAACCACGCACCGCTTCAAACGCGAGGGTTAGTGGCGTCTTCGCCTGTTCGCCTGCGAGTGCTTGAGCCGCACCGCCAAACCCCAGCATAGAAGCCGCCGCCAACCCCAGGCCGCCCCGCATTACGTCGCGCCGGGAGACGTGCTGAGCCAGTACCTCGGCAAATGGCTGGTTATGGCTGTGGTTAAACAAGCGGTGATCTTCGATTTCCTTGCTCATGGAGCCCCTCGTAGTCATGGACATGGTCATAACGGTTTTTTGAAGAGGCTAGTAGCGCAAAATGAAATATGTATGACGGGTAAGCGACTTTTTAATGACGGTTCGATGGCAGGCGCTATATGAATAATGCTGCGGATAAGCTCATCAGCCACCATGCGTCACTACGCTCTCCTTAATTATGCCGATCAATAAGCCTGCATGGCTTTCAACCCAGGCTATCGCTAAGATTCATAGTGAGCCATCAAGCGCTTTCAAGTAGTTGTGTTAAAAATTAATTCCCCAAAGGATGGACTCTATGCGCGATGAAGAGAAATACACCAACACCGAGGAGCAGCTGCTCTATCTTCAAAAGTTACTAGACGAAGAAGATACAGCCGCCTTAAACGAGCTGTTTAATGAGCTCGATATTTTGGCGATTGCGCGCACCCTTGAGTCTTTTCCCGCCAAAACCCGTGATCGATTGTGGGAGTATATTCCGGAGGCACTGCTTGGCGAGGTGCTGGCCGAAGTCGATGAGGACATCCGTGCCGATTACATCGAAGACCTGACCGCCAGCGACGTTGAGCAGATCGTGAAGGGCCTAGACGCCCAGGAAGTCGCCGAAGTTCTCGATGTTGCTGACGAAGAGATCAAAACCACCGTCTACGCCAGTCTAGACCAGGAGATCCGCGCCCAGGTCGAGAACCTCTATACCTATGAAGAGGACATGGTCGGCCGCTACATGGACCCGGAAACGGTCAATGTGAAGCAGGGCGTGTCGCTGGAAGCCGTGCAGCGTTACATCCGTATTCACCACCTGCTGGACGATGACTCTCAGCAGATCATGATCACCGACAAGGACAAGCGCCTGCTGGGCACCCTGACGCTGATCGACTTGGTCAAACAGCCCCAGGAGAGCACCGTGGACGAGTTCATGGACGATGCTCCCTACACGCTCAACGACCAGATGAAAGTCAGCGAAGCCGCCGCCCTGCTGCGCTCCAAGGAGCTGCCCTTCGTGCCGGTGTGTAACAGCGACGGGCTACTGGTAGGCCAGCTGAACGCCGCCGACGTACTGGAAATTACCCAAGACGATGCCGACATGACCTTGAAACACATGTCCGGCGTGAGCGACGAAGAGGAAGTGTTCACCCCGATTTTGCGCAGTGCCAAGAGCCGCGGCATTTGGCTTGGTATCAACCTATTAACCGCCTTTCTAGCCGCCTTTGTGATCGGTCAGTTTGAAGCGGTGCTGGATCAAATTGTAGCGCTCGCTATCCTCATGCCGGTGGTCGCTAGCATGGGCGGGATTGCTGGCAGCCAGACGCTAACGGTGGTCATTCGCGGCTTAGCGCTTGGGCAAATCGCCGGTAACAACAAGCAGTGGCTCTACAACAAAGAGCTGTGGGTGGGCATGCTGAACGGCTTGGTATGGGCGCTGGTGGTCGGCGGTATTTCCTACCTGTGGTTTAGCGACCCGCTCATTACTCTGGTCATCACGCTGGCGATTTTTATCAACATGAGCCTCGCCAATATGTCTGGTGTACTGATCCCCTTGGTACTCAAAAGGCTGCAAATTGACCCTGCTCTATCCGGCGCGGTGATCCTGACCACCGTTACGGATGTCGTTGGCTTTCTATCGTTCTTGGGGCTGGCGACGCTGATTATTTTGTGATCAACGTGATGACAAGGCGCGGCTGCCTTTCTATTCGCCCGCTAACTTTTATCTAATGCTATGCTGTTGTGCCCCGCCACTGCGGGGCTTTTTTATGTCGGTCGCTTTTGAACACTTTGAGAGGCTCCCATGCTCCCCGATTACTCCCTTATCGCCTGGCTGTTGATTATCTTTTCTGTCTACCTCACCGGCGTCTCTAAAGGGGGCTTTGCAGGCGGCTTTGGCACGCTCTCGGTGCCGTTGATGGCGCTGGCGATTAGCCCGACCCAGGCAGCCGGGCTGCTGCTGCCGCTATTGCTGGTGATGGATGCATTTGCCGTCAAAGCGTGGTGGGGTAAGCACGATAGCGCGGAGGTATGGCGCTTTGTGCCGGGGCTGTTTATTGGAGTGACGGTGGGCACTTTGCTGTTTGGCAGCCTGAGCGAGCAGGGCGTGCGGCTGGTGCTGGGCATTCTCTCGGTCGTGTTTGCGGCCTATATGCTGCTCAAGCCCGTGGCGAAAAAACCCATTTCCACCTACTGGGCACTGCCCGCCTCTAGTGTGTGCGGCTTTACCAGCTTCATTGCCCACGCGGGCGCGCCACCGATGAACATGTACCTGATGCCGCGCAAGCTCACGAAAGAGACCTTTATTGCCACCTGTACGGTGACCTACGCGGTGGTAAACACTATCAAACTAGGCCCGTATATGTGGCTAGGCGAAGTCAACATGACCAGCGCCTGGGCCTCGCTGCTGCTTGTGCCCGTTGCTTGGATCGGGGTGCGTAACGGCCTCTGGCTACAGAGTCGCGTCAATGAAAAGCTGTTTTACCGCTTAGTCATTCTGGCCATGTTCTTAGTGGGGATTAACTTGGTGTGGCAGGCCGTGAGTTAGCCCCCTATTACTGACGTTTTCCACAAGTAGGCGCCCTCCTCCTCTTATCTACGCCCCTTAACAGGCTCGCGAGGAGGATTTGAGTCACCCTGCATACCGTCATGTTATGAGCAACAATGACAACAAAGGTGATCTTATGTTTGCGAAATACTCCGTTGCCCTGGCTACCAGCGCGACACTGAGCATAGGGCTTTCCGCGCAACCTGCTAGCGCCGACACGTTCGTACACTTATTTGAGTGGCAGTGGGAGGATGTTGCCCAGGAGTGCGAAAATTGGCTAGGCCCAAAAGGATTTAAAGCCGTACAGGTCTCGCCCCCACAAGAGCACATTCAGGGTGATGCTTGGTGGACTCGCTACCAGCCGGTCAGCTATCAGCTGGAAAGCCGCAGCGGCTCCAGCGACGCCTTTGCCGATATGGTACAGCGCTGCAATGCAGCGGGGGTCGATGTGTACGCGGATGCGGTGATTAACCATGTGGCCCACGGCAAGGGCCAGGGCATTGCAGGCTCCTCTTATGACAATGAAGCACTGAACTATCCCCATTATCAGCGCGATGACTTCCACGAACCCTGCGGCATCGAACAGAGCGACTATACGCAAAATGCCGAAAGCGTTCGACAATGTCAGTTAGTTGGCTTGCCCGATCTGAACACGAGCGACCCCACTGTGCAGAGCCGTATTGCGGATTACTTGGATACCTTGGCAGCACTGGGTGTGAGAGGTATTCGGATCGATGCAGCCAAGCATATGGCACCCAGCGATATTGAGGAAATTCTGGCGCAGGTAGACGCTCCGCTTTATGCCTTTCAGGAAGTCATTGACCTAGGCGGCGAAGCGATCAGTGCCACGGAGTATCAAGGCACGGCGGATATCACCGAGTTTCGCTACGGCGCGTCTCTTGGTGATATTTTCAACAATCAAGCCCTTGCCAACCTTCAGCAGTTTGGCGAATCGCCTGCCCTGCTGCCGAGCGAACAAGCCGTCGTATTTACCGACAACCACGATAACCAGCGTGGCCACGGTGCGGGCGGCAGCAATATTTTGACGCATCGAGATGACGCGCTTTATCGCTTAGCCAACATGTTTATGCTGGCATGGCCTTATGGTTACCCGAAAGTCATGTCAAGCTACGCTTTTTCTAATAGCGACCAAGGCCCACCGCAAGCCCCCGTCTATCAGCAGGGCGAGGCCCAATGTGGGGAAGCCTGGGTATGCGAACACCGCTGGCCCGAGATTGCCAATATGGTCGCGTTTCGCCAACAAGCCGACGGCGCAGAGGTCACCCACTGGTGGGATAATGGCCATAATCAAATCGCCTTCAGCCGCGAAGCCCAGGGCTTTATTGCGATTAACCGGGAGCAGCAAGCGCTCACCCACACTTTTCAAACCGATATGGCAGATGGCCGCTATCAAAACGTGACGGCTGAAGAGCAATGTATCACGGTGGAGAATGGTCAGCTCACGCTGAATATCCCCGCCATGTCTGCGGCGGCTCTGCACGTCGGTGCTCCTTGCCCAGCCTCATAACTTAGCATATAGCGGGCTCTGCCAGCAGAGCCCTTCAAGGAGACGCTATGGCCCGACTGGCAAACCTGACCATGCAGTTAAATCACCTTAGTAACAGAGGTAGTTGCGGCTGCCCGCCAATCTAAACGCCGCGCTAGCCGTTTAGCCAAGTGCGGGCAAACTCATCGGCGGGCAGCGGTCTTCCAAACCAGTAGCCCTGGGCCTGATTGCAGCCCATCTCAGCCAGCAGCGCCGCTTGCTCGGCACTTTCAACCCCTTCGGCGAGGGTTTTCATTTCTAATGTGTTCGCCATGGCAATAATCGTTTGCACAATCGCTCGGTCGTGATGGTTATCGAGCATATCGCGCACGAAGGAGATATCGATTTTCAGCGCGTCGGCGGCAAAGCGGCGCAGATACGAGAGCGATGAGTAGCCGGTGCCAAAATCATCGATAAACAGTGCGTACCCAGCTTTGCGCATGGCATGAGTAATGATGATGGCTTGATCCGGGTCGCGCATAAAATCGCTTTCCGTCAGTTCCAAGCCAATCGCACTGGGTGAAACGCTGGAGGTAAGCGTCGCAATATGCGCCGTCAGCCGGGGGTCGGCAAACTGCTGCGCGGAGATATTAATCGAAAGCCGTCCCGGCAGCGGCGTGCTCGCCGACTGCCAAGCGCTAAGCTGGCGAGCAGACTCTTCCAGCACCCAGTCGCCGAGTAAACGAATCAGCCCGCGCTCCTCCGCTAGGGGAATAAACTCACCGGGGCTAACCCAGCCCCATTCGGGGTCGTGCCAGCGGCATAGCGCTTCTGCCCCGGTCAGCGTTTGGGTATGTAGATCTACCTGAGGCTGAAAATAGAGCTCAAGCCGCCCTTCTAAAATTGCCCGATGCAGCCGCTCGGTCATCCATTGGCGGCGCTCCAGCGTATGGCGCATGGCCTGGGTGTAGGGGGAGATATTCGTATCACGCTTTTTGGCGTGATGCAGTGCGATGCTAGCCGCGTTGAACAGTTCGCTGACTTTGGCTACATTGCTCGGATAGCGCGCGAAGCCAATGCTGACATCCAGGTTAAGCACGCGGCGATCCAGACGAATAGGCCGCTTCACCAACGCACATAGCTGCTTCACCACCTCATCAAGGCTGGCACGTTCAGTATGGGGGAAAAGGAGCGCGAACTCATCGCCAGAAAGCCGCGCACAGTGCACGCCCGGCAACTCTAAATGGCGTAGCCTTCCTGCCACAGTGGCCAGCAGCTGATCGCCAATTTGATGGCCGTACAGGTCATTAATTTCTTTAAAACGACGCAAATCGAGCAGCAGTAATGCCAGTGGCGACTGCTGCTTTTGGGCCTGCTGGCCCATCTCACGCAGGTGTTCCATAAACTGCACCCGGTTTGGCAAACCGGTAGTGCTGTCGGTATAGGCCAGCTGGTGCATATGGCGGTGGTCGCGGCGTCGCTCTAGCTCCGCCGCAGCACCGTTGGAGAGAATTTGTAGCACCGATGTCGCAAAGGCATTTGTCGTGAGGGGCGCTTGATAAAACACCATCATCACTCCGATGGCTTCGCCTTTTGCGTTATCTAAGCGTCGACCAATCCATGCCTGCGCACTCAGCGTCGCTCCCGGCAGCGTAAACCGCTGGCCGTGATGCACGACGCTCTCTTGCTCTAACACCACCCGTTCGACGGGGGTGTCACGCAAAAGAAAGGTGTGATTTTTACGGATTTGGCCGTCGACCACTAAGCTTACGGTATGGCCTGTGGTCGCAGGTAATAGGCTATTGGGGTGAGTGTGCTCGCTCTGTTGAGACGGCATAGGTTGGTCTAAGAGGGCAATAAAGCCCGCATCGGCTTCTAACAGCGTGGTGAGCGTAGAAATAAGCTGCTGAAAGTAGTCATCCCCTACCCGCGAGGTGACGGTTGAGGCAACTTGCACCACCGCCTGCTGCACCCGTTGTGCCTCTTGCTGGTCGGTCACGTCGGTAATAAAACCTTCCAGGCAGAGCACGTCGCCCTCATCGGAAAAAATGGCCTGCCCTTGCCCCCACAGCCAGCGTTCGCTGCCGTCGCGATGGCGAATGCGGAACGTCACGCGATAAGGGCGTCGCTGATGAATGGCGGACTGCACGGCTTTAACCAGCCGGTCGTGGTCTTCTTTGTGGATTAAGTTCGCAAAACTGGTGATGCGATTATTCTCAAGCTCATCAGGCCGATAGCCAGTCAGCGCTTCAGCGCCCTTGCTCACTAGCTGCATGGTCCAGTCGTTATCATTCAGGCAGCGGTAAGCCATCCCCGGTAGGTGATTGAGCAAGGTGTTCAGCCGGCGCTCGCTCTCTTTGGCAGCGGCCTCGCTTTTGCGTAGCGCATTTTCCGCTTGGCGACGCCCTAATTCAGCGCCAGCTTGGGCGGCCGCAATACGCAGAATTTCATTTTCCAATCCATCAAACTGTATTGGCTGATTGTGGAGCACTGCCAGCAGACCAATGGCGGTGCCATCTGGGGCGAATAGCGGCAACCCCATATAGCTATCGGCACCGAGCTGGCTTAGGAGATCGTCTTCTGGAAAGCGGGATTGCACATCGCAGGCGTACAGACAGGGCTCATGGCCCACCACGGTTTCGCAGGGCGTGCCCGCAAGAGGGTAGGTAATATTGGCCTGCAAGGCACCGCTTGACCAAACGGCCAAGGTTTCGGCTATATTAGCTTCAGTGACCACGGCGACCAGTGCGTGGTCGACATTGAGTAGACGAGCCAGCTGTTCCACCAGCGTAGCAAAGAAGTTGGGATGGCCACTGCGCCCAAAACCTTCCGCTAGCTGACGAAAAATCTCTGCTTCTTCTTTGCTTGTGTGCATCGTCGCACTCGCTTATGTCGTTGTAGAGCAGGCTAAGCTTTGCCACTGTTTTAACAAAGCACAGCGACGTTTGCACCATAAACAGCTATCTTATGGAAGAACACTGGGGCCATAAACGATATCGGCCACCCCTAACATTATGTTAGAAACATCTATCGATATTATGTTGACTGCCCGCTTCGCTGCACGGCATTTGAGGAGACACTATGACGGGGCCTAATGCCGTCAGCGAAACACTCTACACCTCGCTGACTGACCAGCTGCCCAGCTTTCTTAGCAGCGCGCTGCTTCAGTGTAAGCGGCTGCCTACTCTACCGGCGGTCGCCCTGAACATCTTGGATATCTCTCAGGGCGCTGAGGCTACCTTGAGCGACTATGCCAGTGCCATCGAATATGACCCCGCGTTAACAGCACGGATCATGAGCGTAGCCAATAGCGTCCACTACCTGCGCGCGGCTCAGCCCCCACACACGTGTTTTGATGCCACACAGCGCATAGGGCTAGATGTCACCCTGGCTACCGTATTGAACTTTTGCCTGTTTGAAAACGATCATGGCGCACGCGGTCGCTTACCGTTTTGGCAGCGATCTATCACGGCGGCCGTCGCCGCCAGCTATCTCGCACAGCAGCTTTGTCCTCACCAATCAGGCAGCGTATTCACTACGGCGCTGCTGCAAGATATTGGTATTTTAGCGTTACAAACCGCTTACCCCGGCGACGCAGAGCTACTCTACGGCATCGAGAACACCTCCCATCAACACATCATGCAGGTGGAAAAGCGCCATTTTGGCTGCCACCACGCCCTTGTGGGCGCTTGGTTGCTGGCGAAATGGGGTGCCCATGACAGCTTGATTCACGCCATTCAACACAGTCACGATGGCCTGGATACGGAAGATAACGCGGCACTTTGCCTACGCGTCTCCGGCGCCATCGCGGATGCTTGGTTATCGGCGAACCCTGCCGACGCTTTAGCCGGCGTGATGCGCCAGCTCAACGCGTTAACCCCATCAAGCGAGTGGGCCATATCGGGGCTGTTGGCCCATTTGCAGCAAACGCTTCCACCGCTGATGGAGACACTCGGGCTGGGCATGCCGGTCACCGTTGATAGCGTCGCCCTGCTAAAAGAGGCCCAGCAGCGGCTTTTTGAACACACCTTATCGTTGAGCGCACGCTTAGATGCTCAGCAAAAAGCGCGGGAAACGCTGCTCAACGATTATGCCGAGCTGCAACAGCGCAGCCGGCTCGACCCGCTAACCCAATTAGCGAATCGCGCTTGGCTAGAGGAGCAGTTACGGGAACGCTTCCGCCTTTGCCTCACAACCGAACGAACCATGTCGGTGGTGTTTATCGACCTGGATCATTTTAAGGTGCTGAACGATCGATATGGTCATCAGGCGGGTGATCAGGTGCTGGCTCACTTCGGCAGGATGCTCGCCTCGTTAATTCGCGTGGGCGATCTTGCAGGCCGCTATGGTGGTGAAGAGTTTCTGGTGATTCTTCCCGATGAAGATGCCGAGGGTGCTCGGCGCTTTGCTGAGCGTATTACCCGGCGGCTGCAGGAGCGGCCCATGGCCCGAGTAGACCAAGAGCCGCTTTACGTGTCCGTATCGATTGGCGTGGCCTGCCTCACCGACGGCGGGTTTGGAGATGAACGGGAGCTTATCGACGCCGCCGATCAAAGCATGTACTTCATCAAGCGCTCTGGCCGGGGCGGTGTATCGGTTTATGGCCACTAACCCCGCCGCTTGTCGGCGGGGCGGTGGAGTAAAGGTTTAGCTCGTCATTGCGTAGGGAAGATAGAGCGCAATGCTGGGGAAGATATGCATAAGCGCAATAGCCAGCATCATTAGTAGAAAGAACGGCAGCGTCGCTTTGGTGATGGTCAAAATATCCTTACCGGTTAACCCTTGGATCACAAACAGGTTAAATCCAACCGGCGGTGTGATTTGCGACATCTCCACCACAATCACCAAGTAGATACCGAACCAAATCAGGTCAAAGCCTGCCGCGCTGACCACCGGCATGATAATCGCCGTCACCAGTAGGATGAGCGAAATACCATCCAGAAAGCAGCCCATGATGAGTAGCAGCAACGTGAGCGCAATCAGCAGCATGGTGGGCGACAGCCCCATTTCACCAATCGCCTGAGCGAGCTTCATGGGTACCTGGGTAAAGCCCATGGCTGAGGTTAAAAACGACGCCCCGGCAATAATAAAGGCGATCATGCAGGCCGTGCGTACCGCAGCAAACAGCGAATCGGTAAAAATCGCCCGATTAAAGTGGCCGTTGAACCGAGCAATGATCATCGACAGCACCACGCCAACCGCTGCCGCTTCCGTTGGAGAAGCCAGCCCGCCGTAAATCGACACGATAATCCCACCGATCAGCAGCAAAATAGGCACTAACGCCCAGGTATTGCGCAGCTTTTCAGCAAAGCTCATATCGGATTCATCAGCGCCGGTCAGGCCGTCACGGTTGCCTTTCAGTAGCGCCCAGAGCACCAAATAGGCCATGAACAGCGCCAAGATCATCAAGCCTGGGCCAATGCCCGCCATAAACAGCCGCGAGATGGATTGCTCCGTAACCACCCCGTAGACGATCAGCACGATCGAGGGTGGAATCAACAGCCCCAGCGTAGACGCACTGGCCAAAGTGCCAATGGCCATATTGCTGTCGTAGCCCCGGCGCTCCAGTTCCGGCAGAGTCATTTTGCCCACCGTGGCACAGGTAGCCGCCGACGAGCCACACACCGCCGCGAACATGCCACTGCCAATGATATTGGTATGCAGCAAGCGGCCCGGCAGACGGTTCAACCAGGGTGAAAGTCCACGGAACATATTGTCCGCCAGCCCCGAGCGAAACAGAATCTCGCCCATCCAGATAAACATCGGCAGCGCGGTTAAATCCCAGCCGTAGCTTGCGCCCCAAAAATCGGAGGCCAGAATCGGGCCAGGGTCAAAAGGGCTGAAAAATTGCAGCGCTATCCACGCTGTGCCTATCAAGGCAAAGGCAATCCACACCCCGCTGCCCAGCAGCAGCACCAGGGTAAAAATAGTCGCTAAACTTAGTAGTAGCACGAGGGTATCTCCCGAGTAGCCGCTTAATGCGCTTCGTTATCGTCGATGGAAGTGGCTTCGCGGAAGCTTGACGGGTCGCGTATGGCAATGCGCCCGGCCATCCACAGCGCTTCTAACAGCGCCAAGGCCAGAAGCCCTACCCCAACGGACAGCACCACCTGGGGGATCCACAGGGGAATCGACAAAAAGCCCGACGAAACATCGTTGTACTCTAGGCTTTCCCTCGCTAAACCAACCAGGCCATAGGCCAGTAGTACGCTGATAACCAGCGCAATAATCAGCCCAAACACCTCAAACCACACGCGCACCGCAGAAGGCAGGCGTGAAATCAGTAAGGTCACACGGATATGGGCGTGGTGAACAAAGGTATAGGCCAACCCAAGAAAGGTGGCGCCTACCAATAAATAGGAGGCCATTTCCGAGACGCCGGTAATGCTGACACCGAGCCGCTCCTGGCCGACCAAAACCAACAGCGCATCTACTAAACGGAAAGTGACCTGAAGCGCGATCAGCGCACAAATCGCCACCATGCATGCTGCTGCGCCCCAGGCACCTAGGCGGTAGAGTTTGTCGAATTTAAACGTCATGTTCGCAGTCTCACAGAGCGCGTAGGGAAAGGGGCAGCCCTCGGGCTGCCCCAGGCGTTACCGTAGCAACGAAGGGTTAGTTGCCACGCTGGGCGCGGTAGGCTTCCAGTGCCGCTTTGGCTTCGTCATCGGCGCGGGACTGCCAATCGGTGAACAGCTCGTCACCCGCCGCTTGCAGCGCAGCAGCTACCTCAGCGTTGGGTTCGGACACGCTGATGCCGTTCTCTTGCAGCGCCGCGAGGCTCTCGTCATTGTTCTCACGGCTCATCTGCCAGCCTCGCTCTTCGGCACGGGCCGCCGCTTCCATCAGCGCTTCTTGAGTCGCTTCGTCAAGACGATCGAAGCTGCGCTGGCTGATGAAAACGATGTTCTTCGGCAGCCACAGGTTGGCATCGGTGTAGTCGGTGACGTAGTCCCAAGCAGCCATGGAGTTGCCGGTAGAGCTCGACGTAATCATCGCGTCGACGCGGCCGGTGCTAAAGGCCGTAGGGACATCCGACTCTTCGGTTTCGGTGGGGCTACCGCCTAGGTTATCAACGAAGCGCTGGGTGTTGATGTTTGGTGCGCGTACGCGCAGCCCATCAAACTGGGCTGGGTCAGTCAGCGGCTCGGCAGTATAAATGCCCTGAGCAGGCCATGCGACGGCGTAGAGCGGAATCAGCCCCTCATAGGCGAATAGCTCAGTAATCATCGGCTTAGTGGCTTCCCACAGCGCATAGGCATCATCGTAGCTACCGGCCACACCGGGCAGCGTATCGACTTCAAAAATCGGGTCGTCGTTAGAGAGAATCGAGAGGAACACTTCACCGGCATCAATCGTGCCACGACGCACAGACGGTTTGATTTCGCCGTGAGACACCAGCGAACCACCGCTATGGACAGTAATGGTGAGTTCGCCGTCAGTGGCTTCTGCCACATCTTCCGCGAACTGCTTGGTGTTTTGGGTGTGGAAGCTGGCATCCCCGTAGGGCGTGGCCATGGTCCACTCGGCGGCCTGAGCCGTGGCGGCGGCAAGGCTGCACGCCGTGGCAAGAAGCAGGGGGGTCGCAATGCGAGTACGCATAGGTAAAGTCCTCTTATTCATAGGGATGGAGGTGCTGCACAGGGGTGGAGGAGGCGGCGCTAGGGGTCACCCAACGCCCGGTAAAACACGTGTTAGTAATCTCGGTATGCTTTTCAGCGGCATACTCTAGCGCGCACTCCTGCGCCAGGCGGCCAACGCCACGGCAGAAGCGTGGATGATTTGCACTGCGCCAAATAACATCATAGTGCATGGCCGGTAACGGCGTGGGGAGCGCTAAACGATACAACTCCCCACGCCGCCACTCATCCAGCACGGTGGCTACTGGTAGCGCGCCGATACCCAGCCCTTCCGTGGTTAAACGCACAATCGTCATCAGCGTGCTCACACTATGAATACGCGGCTGTTGAACACCTTGGTCGGCTAAATAACGCACTAACTCTTCATACGGACGCGCTAGCTTGCCAAAGGAGATAAACGGCAGCGTTGAATGCCAAGCATCGGGGCGTTTGCTTAACATCTGGGCGTGTCGAGGTGAAACAAACATCCCCATTTCATAGGGGCTGAGCGTCTCATGGTCAATTTGCTCTGAAGGCAGGTAGCCGTTCATGGCTAGCAGAATATCCAGCTCATTGCTGTTCAGCCGCTCGTTCAGCGCCGGGGAGTAATCCACGGTGAGCTCAATAATCAACCGCGGGTAGCGCTCGGTGAGCCGCTGCATAAACGTGGGGAACCAACTGTGAGCAATGGTTTCAATCGTGCCCAGGCGCAGCGGGGCGGAAAAGTCTTCTTCACTATCGAAAAGTTTAAGGGCTTCATCGCGCTGGGCCAGCATACGTTCGGCATGCAGGAAGAACTCCCTACCACGCATAGTAGGCTGAATAGGCCGCGCCGAGCGCTCAAGCAGTAGCTCGCCCACCGTGCTCTCTAAACGCGAGATACGCTCAGATATCGACGGTTGCGTAATGTGTAAACGCACCGCCGCTTTACGAAAAGAGCCAAGTTTCACCGCCCAAACAAAGGCGTCGAGTTCCTTAAAATCCAGCATCGTGCTTAACCAGCCTGTAATGAAGCATTCACGGGAAGCACAGCGTCAAGCGCCTCCACCACGCCACACACCATGGTCTCCCATCGTGAGGCATTGATATGCAAATGTAAGTGAAACATGTCGTGTTGGGCACGGACATGCTGTCGCGGGGCTGGCAACCGCATGTGGTACTCCTCGAAATCACCCTTTCATTGCCATTTTTATTGGTGGCGCAACGGCGCTACATCAGGCGGATAAGGGCATCTCTTTTGTAATCTTTTTTGAGTCGCTTTATTTAGTTGATAATCGTATAGCGCCCTAGCGTCAACTATTTTTCCACTAAATAACAGCATGATAGGAAGCACCGATACTTAATATCGCTAAAAACGATTGGCACTTGTGACGCAGGCTCCATATATTATTTTTGCGCTAACAACACCATAAATAGGCTCATTAATACGTCATCACTATGAGCAAATAGACTGTCTCATTTGGCTAATGAATAGCGATATCAATTACTAACAACACACAACCCGGCAGGAGACGTTATGGCGATTCCGCTGCTTAACTGCGATATGGGCGAAAGTTTCGGCAACTGGTCGATTGGTTTAGACGCTGAGGTCATGCCCCACGTTGACTGTGCCAACATTGCCTGCGGCTACCACGCCTCAGACCCCCATGTGATGCGTAAAACGGTGGCGCTTGCCGTCCAGCACGGCGTCAAGATCGGCGCGCACCCCGGCTACCCGGATTTAATGGGCTTTGGCCGCCGCTCCATGGCCTGCTCTCCGGCCGAAGTAGAAGACATGATGCTCTACCAAATCGGCGCGCTGGCAGGCATTTGCCAAGCGGAAGGCACCGCGCTGAGCTACGTCAAACCCCACGGGGCGATGTACAACGACATGGCTGCCAATCTGGAATTGCTGGAAGGTGCCATGCGGGCCGTGAAGGCATTCGATGCCCGCCTGCCGCTCATGGTGATGGCCACCGCCAACCCAGAGCCGCATCGTCAATTAGCGGAAAAAATGGGCGTGACGCTGTGGTTTGAAACCTTCGCTGACCGCGCTTATGAGACCACTGGGCATCTCGCCTCTCGCCGCCTGCCGGGGGCTGTGCATCACGACCAAGCCACTATCGTCGCCCAAGCCGTCGCCCTGGCAAAAGGTGAAACTCTCACCGCCCGGGATGGCAGCGCCTTACAGCTCCCCTGCGACACGCTCTGTGTGCATGGCGATAACCCCGAATCCGTGGCTGCCGTGCGCGCCATTCGTGAGGCCTTTACGGCGCTGGAGTCCGCGTGAAACTGCGCTTAGAAACGGCGGCGATGGACGCCCTGACGGTGCGCCTGTTCGATGCCATTGATGAAAGCAATATGGCGTGGATCATGGCCGCTGACGAGGTGCTGCGGCGCGCCTTTGATCACGCGCTGATTGATCTCATCCCGTCATACACCACCCTGCTGGTGCATTACGACTGCCAGAAGCTCACTTTTGCCCAGGCCACGACGCTGGTGCGTAGCGCACTGCGCAATCTCACGCCCGCCGATGCCCAAAAGGGCCAGCTCCACGAAATCCCCGTATGGTACGACGAGAGCGTTGGACCGGAGCTGCCCACCGTTGCCAAGCGCGCCGGGCTCAGCGTCGAGGCGTTGATTGAGCGCCACTGCAGTCACGACTACTGCGTGTTTGCACTGGGGTTTGCGCCTGGCTACGGCTTTATGGGCCTGGTGGATGAGGCCATTGCCACGCCGCGTTTAAAAACGCCCCGCCGCCGCGTGGCGGCAGGAAGCGTCGGCATTGCCGACCGGCAAACCGCCATTTACCCCCTGCTTTCGCCGGGCGGCTGGAACATTCTTGGCAGAACAGCCGTGCCGCTTTTCGAGCACGCCAAACGGGGCGAGCCGCTGCTGCGCCCGGGCGATAAAGTGCGCTTTAAGGCGATATCCCAATCAGAATTTGAAGCGGCTGGGGGCGATACGACCCCGCTGGAGGAGCGGTCATGAGCCAACCCATGTTGACCGTTAAGCAAGCCGGACCGCTGGCGATGATTCAAGATGCGGGCCGCTTCGGCGTCGGCCACTTAGGCGTGACTCAGGGCGGCGCCGCCGACTGGATCGCCTTCCGCTGGGCCAACTGGCTGCTGGGCAACCCGCTGGGGAGCGCCGCGCTGGAAATCGTCATGGGCGGCAACCTGACGCTGGTGGCCAATAGCGACGTGCGCCTTGCCCTCACCGGAGCCGACCTTGCCGCCACGCTGGATGGCCAGCCGCTTGCGCCCAACGACAGCTTTATGATGCAAGCGGGCCAAACGCTGGTCTTTCGCCAGCCGAAAAAGGGCCTGCGCGCGTACCTCGCCTTTCCTGGCGGGCTGGATGCGCCCGAGGTGCTAGGCAGCCAAGCCTGCACGGCAAGAGAGCACATCGGCGGCCTGCACGAAGATGGCAAACCGCTTAAAACCGGCGACCAACTCACCTGGAAAGGCAGCAGCGCCACGCCGCGTCAGTTGCCCCAAGGCACTCAGCTTCCTCTGCCTGATGCAGTAGACACCGTGCTGGACATGGTGCTGGGCTCCCAGGCCGCGCACTTTGCCGGGCGCAGCCTGTTTGACGCCTTCAACCAGCCATGGACCGTGGACCAACGCGCCGACCGCATGGGCATTCGACTGACCGGCAAAGCGCTGAACAGCCGCCTGGGCGGTATCGTCTCCGAGGGCATTCCGTTAGGGGCTGTGCAGATTCCTCCCGATGGCCAACCGATCATCCTGATGAACGACCGCCAAACCATCGGTGGCTACCCGCGTTTGGGTGCTTTAACCCCCATGGCCTGCGCCCGCCTCGCCCAGTGCCTGCCGGGCACCAAGGTGCGTTTGCAGCCCATCAGTGCGACGCAGGCGCAGGCGGCCTACAGAGCGCAGTTATTGAAGTGGCAGTAAGGCTAAAAAGCCCCTCATCAGGGGCTTTTATCGCTAGGGTGCCTAATGAGCCGCTTGCTTGGTCGCCGGGTCATTGGCAGTGCGACGCTGCTGTGTACCCAACTCTTCCGCGATGGCGGCAAAGAAAGCATCGGTAGAGTCTTGATGAGGCTTGGTCACAAGACTAACGCCAACAAACAGCACACTCGCGACCACAATGCCCCATACACCGGCAGGCAGGCCCAACAGTGAATTGCCGGTGGCATACATCAGCAGCACAAAGGCGCTGGTACCCACCACGCTGGTCAGTGCACCGGCAGCCGTGCCGCGCTTCCAATAGAAAGCACCGATCAGCGCAGGCACCATAGCCACCAAGCCCGATGAGGCGGCCACCGACAGCACCGCAATCAGGTCAAGCTGCAGCTCTGCGAAGGCCAGCGCCATCAGTGCAATCACCGGCACTACACACTTACCCACCAGCAGTTGTCGCTTTTCACTGACGTTCAGCTTGAGGTTGGCATAGACGTCGCGGGAGACCATGGACGCCAGAGTCAGCATGATCGAGTCGATCGTGGAAACAGCGGCGGCCATAATGCCGATCATCACAATCACGCCTAATACGGGCGGCACAAACTCTGAGGCCAGTAGCGTGGGCGTGGCTAAATCGGCGCGCTCTAGGCTAGGGAAAGCGGCCAGCGCCGAGAAGCCCCACAGCACGGAGACCAGAGTGTAAATAAACCCGAACACCAAAAAGCCAATCAGCATGTGGCGCATCGAGCGCAGCGACGAGGGCATGAAAAGACGCTGGCTGACCTGCGGATTTGAAAGGCTAAAGAAGAACCAGGGAATGGTGAGCCCCAAGAAGGTGACAAAGCTGAATAGTCCTGGGCCAGGTACCGTCAGGGACTGCGGGTGCTCCGTTGCCAGCGTATCGAAGAGCGCACCAAAACCGCCCAGATTTTGAATCACCAGAAAGGCTACCAGGGTAGAGGCCACAATCATCATGATGGCCTGGAGCGAGTCGGTCCACATGACCGAACGAATCCCCGCGATATAGGAGAAGAAAATGGCGATCCCCGTGGCTAGCACGACCCCGGTGGTAAAGGTAATGGCGCCATCAGTAATACCCTGCAACAGGTAGCCGACACCAGCGAGCTGAACGGCGGAATAAGGGATCAGGAAGATACAGCTGGCAATCGACACGGCCATGGCCACCTGCTTGCTATGGTAGCGGTGGCTCAGCATCTCGCTGGGCGTCACGTAGCCAAACTTTTTGCCAACTGCCCAGAATTTAGGGCCGAACACCGCCACCAGCGAGACACCGGCAAAATAGATGATTTCAAAACCGAAGGCACCCACGCCGCCCGCATAAGTCAGGCCAGCCAGGCCCACCATCATAAAGGCGCTATACGTCGTGGCACTGTAGCTCAGCGCCGAGACAAACCCGTTCATTTGGCGGTTACCCAAAAAGTAGCCGGACATGCTTTCTGAACCGCCTTTCGCCGGGCGTTGGCGCGACAGAATAGCAATGCCTATGGCCACTAATAAGTAGATAGCAATGGACCACCAAATGAGCGACTCAGTCATCGCTATGCTCCTTAAAGTCTGTCGTAATAAACACGTTCAGAGCAATGATGGCCACCCCGGCCACGGCCCAAAACAAAAAGCTGCCGTACCATCGCGACACGTCGCTTAACAGCGTGTAAGGCACTAAATAACTTAACAAGACAACGGCCCATACTAGCCATATCCATTTACTGCGTTTCATCGTCGATCTCGTGTTGTTATATCAAAGGGAAAGCATGCGCTACTGTAGCAAAGCTGACGAACCAGCAGTGCCTAGGCACGCTTTCGCCAGCATACGGCTTAACTATGCTGCTTGCCGATGCAGAAATACAAAAAAGGCACCCAAAATAGGGTGCCTTAGATAGTGCGACTTGCGGTTGCTGATTTACGACGCGACGTCGAAACGGTCGGCGTTCATCACTTTGGTCCAGGCGGCGACGAAGTCTCTGACGAACTTCTCGCCGTTATCGTCCTGGGCGTACACTTCTGCGTAAGAGCGCAGCAGCGAGTTGGAACCAAATACCAGATCCACCCGCGAGGCGGTCCACTTCACGGCACCGGTCTTACGGTCGCGGATTTCGTAGGCGTTGCTACCTACCGGCTTCCAGCTGTTCCCCATATCGGTCAGGTTCACAAAGAAGTCGTTGGTCAACTGGCCTTCACGATCGGTGAATACGCCGTGTTTGGTGCCACCATAGTTGGTGCCCAGTACGCGCATACCGCCCAGCAGCACGGTCATTTCCGGGCCGGTTAAGCCCATCAGCTGCGCACGATCCAGCAGCATCTCTTCCGGCTTCACCACATACTCTTTCTTCTGCCAGTTGCGGAAGCCATCGGCCAGCGGCTCCAGCGGTGCGAAGGAGTCTGCGTCGGTCATCTCGGCGGTCGCATCGCCACGGCCTTTCAGGAAGGGTACGCGTACCTCGTAACCTGCTGCTTTCGCGGCTTTCTCGATGCCTACGCTACCGGCCAGAACGATCACGTCCGCGACGCTAGCGCCGGTGTCAGCAGAAATCTGCTCGTAAACGCTCAGCACTTTCGCCAGGCGCTCAGGCTCGTTGCCCTGCCACTCGTTCTGTGGGGCCAAGCGAATGCGGGCACCGTTAGCACCGCCGCGCATATCGGAACCGCGATAAGTACGGGCACTG
Source organism: Vreelandella sp. L-25 (assembly GCF_056857535.1). NCBI lineage: Bacteria > Pseudomonadati > Pseudomonadota > Gammaproteobacteria > Oceanospirillales > Halomonadaceae > Vreelandella > Vreelandella sp. L-25. The sequence continues at coordinate 8,377 of NZ_JBSXNH010000089.1, read as the reverse complement.
TCCCAAGCGGTGGAGACCATCTCACTAATGCTCAGGCCACTTTGTGCAATTTTCTGCTTGACCACTTCTTCGCAGTAGTCGGTGTTACCTGCCGGAATCGGGTCTTGCCAAATCAGGTCTTCTGCCGGCACTTCCGGGCCGATGTAACGTGATTTCGGGCCCAGGTCACGGTGCGTCAGCTTGAACCAAGCTTTCGCGAAAGTCTTCTTGAAGTACTCCGGATCGGCCATGAATTTTTCGCAGATAGCGCGATAGGTCGGATCTACCTTCATCGCCATATCCGCATCGGTCATGATCGGGTTGTGGCGAATAGAGGGGTCGCTGGCGTCAACCGGCTTGTCTTCCTCTTTGATGTCAATCGGTTCCCACTGGTGGGCACCGGCAGGACTCTTTCTCAGTTCCCACTCGTAGCCGAACAGCAGGTCGAAATAGCCCATATCGAATTTCGTGGGGTTGGTGGTCCACGCACCTTCGATACCCGAGGTCACGGCGTTGCTCGCCTTGCCCTGCATGTTGGGGTTGCCCCAGCCTAAGCCCTGGTTTTCAACGTCAGAGGCTTCTGGCTCAGCGCCCAACGCAGAGGCATCGCCATTACCATGGCATTTACCGACGGTGTGGCCGCCAGCTGTGAGGGCTGCGGTCTCTTCGTCGTTCATCGCCATACGGGCGAAGGTTTCACGTACCTGCTGCGCGGTTCTCAGCGGATCAGGCTGGCCGTTAACACCTTCCGGGTTCACATAGATCAGACCCATCTGGACAGCCGCCAGCGGGTTTTCCATGGTCTCTGGCTTGTTCACGTCGCCGTAGCGTTCGTCAGAAGGTGCCAGCCACTCTTTTTCGTCACCCCAGTAGATATCTTTTTCGGGTTCCCAAATATCGACGCGGCCGAAAGAGAAGCCGTAAGCAGGTAAGCCCATGGACTCATAAGCCACGGTGCCAGCCAGAATCATCAGGTCTGCCCAGCTGATTTTGTTGCCGTACTTCTTCTTGATCGGCCACAGCAGACGGCGCGCTTTATCCAGGCTGACGTTGTCCGGCCAGGAGTTGAGCGGTGCAAAGCGCTGGCTTCCGGTACCACCGCCCCCACGGCCATCAGCAATACGGTAGGTGCCAGCGGAGTGCCAAGCCATACGGATCATCAAACCGCCGTAGTGCCCCCAGTCAGCGGGCCACCACTCTTGGCTATCGGTCATCAACGCGTGGACATCTTTCTTCAGCGCGTCGAAATCGAGCTTGCGTACTTCTTCACGGTAGTTGAAATCCGGATCCATCGGGTCTGATTTGCGATCTTGCTGATGCAAAATATCCAGATTCAACCCTTCCGGCCACCAATCTTTGTTGGAAGTACCGGTCGAGGTGTTACCACCGTGCATGACAGGACATTTACCGCTCATAGCTCTCTCCCTTATTGCTCTATGCCTTGGCGATACCAAGGGAACAAATGCTCTGCATCTTTGCTGCAAGCTACTGTGTAGATCGTCAGCGGATGCGTTATTCATGTTTTACAGTTTTAAAGCACCTACTCAATAGTCACAATTTGCATTTAACCAACAAGCTGATAGTCATTAACAATCAAACGTGAAGCGGGGCGCTGAGCGCCCCGTTCCTTGTCAGTCTACTGCTTTACTTGATTACTCCACCAGCGGTAGCAGGGCGTTTAAGCTATCGCGAGCATCGCCGTAGAACATTCGCGTGTTCTCCTTGAAGAATAGCGGGTTCTCAATACCCGAGTAGCCAGTGCCCTGGCCACGCTTGCTGACGAACACCTGCTTCGCTTCCCATACTTTGAGAACCGGCATCCCCGCAATGGGGCTGTTGGGGTCCTCTTCGGCCGCGGGGTTCACGATATCGTTGGAGCCGATAACGATAACCACGTCGGTACTGGCAAAATCGTCGTTAATCTCATCCATCTCCAGCACGATATCGTAAGGCACCTTGGCTTCCGCCAGCAGGACGTTCATATGGCCTGGCAAGCGCCCAGCCACGGGGTGAATGCCGAAGCGGACGGTTTTGCCAGCGGCGCGCAGCTTGCGGACTAAATCGCTGACCGCCGTTTGCGCCTGCGCCACCGCCATGCCGTAACCCGGCACGATGATGATGCTGTCGGCGTCGTTCAGTGCGGTAGCGACGCCATTGGCGTCGATGGAGACCTGCTCGCCTTCGATTTCCGCGGCAGGCCCTTGAGCCCCCCCAAAACCACCTAGAATCACGCTGACAAAGTTACGGTTCATCGCCTTACACATAATGTAAGAGAGAATCGCACCGGAAGAGCCCACCAGCGCACCGGTCACGATCAGCAGGTCGTTGGAGAGCGTGAAACCAATCGCCGCCGCCGCCCAGCCGGAGTAGCTGTTCAGCATCGAGACCACCACCGGCATATCCGCCCCGCCAATGCCCATGATCAGGTGGTAGCCGATAAAGAACGCCAGCGCTGCAATCACTAGCAGCGTCCAGAAGCCTGCGCCGTTGAGGTAGAGAATCGCCAGCAGTAGCGACACTACCGCGGCACCCGCATTCAGTAGATGGCCGCCGGGCAGCTGCTTGGGCTTACCGTCCACCTTGCCCGCCAGCTTACCGAAGGCAATCACCGAGCCGGTGAATGTTACCGCGCCGATAAAGATACCCAGCACCACCTCTATTTGCAGGAACATCAGCTCGTCGGGGGCCTTGGTGGCCACCAGCGCCGCAAAGGCAGAGAACTGGTCCAGCGACGCCTCAGCGGCACGGGCCGCCATCACCCGGCGACGCTCCAGGTCTGCGCTCCAGGCCACGAACACCGCCGCCAAGCCTACGAAACTGTGCAGCGCGGCCACGAGCTGGGGCATTTCGGTCATCTCAACCTTGCCCGCTACGTAAGCGCCAATGGCTGCGCCAATCAGCATCATCGGAATCAGCCACCAGTAGCCGCCGATACCGGGGCCAAACGCAGTGAAAAACACCGCGACCGCCATACCCACGATGCCGTACCACACGGCGCGCTTGGCCTTTTCCTGATTACTCAAGCCGCCCAGCGACAAAATAAACAGCACGCTTGCCGCAATAGCTGCGGCAGATACGAATCCTTGCTCTAACATATCGTCTCTCCGCCGCTTAGGATTTTTGGAACATGGCCAGCATCCGGCGTGTTACCAGGAAGCCACCCACGATATTGATTGATGCGATTAACACCGAAATAGCCGCCAGCACGCTAACCACCGCGCTGCCCGAGCCAATCTGCAGGATCGCTCCCAAAATAATGATACCGGAAATGGCGTTAGTGACCGCCATGAGCGGTGTATGCAGCGAGTGGCTCACTTTCCAAATCACCTGGAAGCCGATAAAGCAGGCCAGCACAAACACAATAAAGTGCTGCATAAACGAGGCAGGAGCGACTAACCCCAGTAGCAGCATCAGCGCGCCGCCCACTGCCAACATGGTCACTTGGCTCTTCGTTTGCGCTTTGAAGGTGGCAAGCTCAGCGGCTTTCTTCTCTTCTGGAGTCGGCTCTTTCTCTTTTTTCTTCGGCTTGGCCGCGCCGATGGCTTTTACCTTCGGCGGCGGCGGTGGGAAGGTGACTTCCCCTTGGTGAGTCACCGTCGCGCCGCGAATCACATCGTCATCCATGTTGTGATGGATCACGCCATCTTTCTCAGGAGTAAGGTCGGTGAGCATGTGACGAATATTGGTGGCGTAAAGCAGTGACGCTTGTGTCGCCATGCGCGAGGGGAAGTCGGTATAGCCGACCACCACCACGCCGTTATCACTTACTACACGCTCACCGGGCTGGGTCAGGTCGCAGTTACCACCCTTCTCGGCGGCCAAATCGACGATCACCGAACCGGGTTTCATGGCGGCGACCATGTCTTCCAGCCAGAGCTTGGGCGCGGGCTTGCCGGGAATCAGTGCCGTGGTAATCACGATATCCACGTCCGGCGCCTGTTCGCGGAAGCACGCCAGCTGCTTTTCGCGGAACTCAGGGCTTGAGGGGGCCGCGTAGCCACCGCTCTCGGAGCCGTCCTGGCTATCCTCAAAATCGAGAAACAGGAATTCAGCGCCCATGGATTCGATCTGCTCAGAAACTTCAGGGCGCACGTCAAAGGCGCGCACTACCGCCCCTAAGCTGGTCGCGGTGCCTATCGCCGCTAAACCTGCCACCCCAGCCCCGATGACCAATACCTTGGCAGGCGGTACTTTGCCTGCGGCGGTCACCTGGCCGGTAAAGAAACGGCCGAAGTTATTGCCCGCTTCAATGACTGCGCGGTAGCCCGCAATGTTCGCCATGGAGGAGAGCGCATCCATCTTCTGCGCCCGGGAAATACGCGGCACCATGTCCATCGCGATGACGGTGGCACCCTGGGCTTTGCAGGTTTCCAGCAGCGCTTCGTTTTGAGCTGGCCAGAAAAAGGCGATCAGCGTTTGGCCTTTCCGCAGCTGTTTAGCTTCGGCCTCAGTCGGCTCGCGGACTTTAATGACCACCTCAGCGTCGCGCCAAAGCGCGTCGGCACTCTCCGCCACGGTCACGCCAGCGTCGCGATAAGTGTCGTCATTAAAACCCGCGGCCAGGCCGGCACCTGTTTCGATGAGGCATTCATGGCCCAGCTTCTGCAGGTGCTTTGCGCTCTCGGGGGTCAACGCGACTCGCGCTTCTCCCCGAGCAATCTCTTTCGGTGCGCCTATTTTCACACGCCTTCTCCCTTGTTTTATCCGCGTTCAGCGCCCAATCCCTTGCAGCCGGGTGGTTGCCCCAACGTCTTTGGGCGCTGTCTACTCACTATGATCTACTCACTATTGCCTATTCACTATTGCGCGAAAAAATGCGCCAGATAGCAGTTTAGGATCTAATGCCGAGCCCGCCAGTGACCATTCAACCTTTGATTCAACTATGTTGTTTATCTACAACACAATGACATACACGTCATTTTTCTACCGGCTAGCACTCTGTGCAAACGCGGTCAGCTCGTCATAGAGCCACACGTTTTCAGGGGCATTGGCGTAGAGACTATGCTGGATCAGTGTCATGGTTAAGGCGGGTAGTTCTTCAGGTGGGGCAACCATGCGAACAGGCAGCATCGCGACAAAGCGCTCGGCCATTTGCCGAGGTAAGGTAATAATGGCGTCGGTGAGCGCCACCACCCGCGCGGCGGCGATGTAGTTGAGGTTTTTCGAGATCACCCGGCGGCTCAGTCCATGCTGGGCTAGGCAGCTCTCAATGCGGCTGGGCAGCAGGCCGCTGATATCGGCAAGCTCCACATGGGGCTGGTGGGCAAACTCCTCTAGCGCCAAGGCATCGCCTACATGAGGGTTCTGCTGGGCGGCTAGGCACACCAGCTCTTCATGCATCCAGGGCGTTTGCAACACGCCGCTGGGTAGCGATGATTGGCTATCCAACCCCACCACCATATCCACTTGGCGTTGCTCTAGGGCTTCGCTTAGCACTTCTGGGGTAATCAACTCAATGGAGAAACTAATGCCCGGCGCATAGCCCAGCAGTTGGCTAAGAAACGCTGGGTACATGACCTCTTCAAAGTAATCCGTGGTGGCCAGGGTAAAACGGCGGGTACTGGTGGCTGGGGCAAAGATGGCAGGCGGCGCGAGGCCTTCCTGAAGCGCGGCTAAGGCTTGCTGCACCACTGGCAGCAGTGCGAGCGCTCTGGGCGTTGGCTGCAGGCCCTGCTCGGTGCGTACCAATAGCGGGTCACCCAACGCTTCACGCAGGCGCTTGAGGGCATGGCTTAGCGCTGGCTGGCTTAAATGCAGTTTTTCGGCAGCGCGGGTGACATGGCGCTCGCGCATCAGCACTTCAAATACCAGCAACAAATTTAGGTCAAAGTGGCGTAGCGAACGCATAGCGCCTCACTATTTATATCATGAATGATTTCATTCTAAACATTCATTTCATTCATCGCGAAAAATTTCTTATCGTCGCGCTTCCTTGAGCATCCCCGCCCGCGCTTGCCACCCTTTTCTTACTGTTGCACACCATAGGAGTACACGTTAGGTGACCCCATCTCAGATCATGCCCAGCCTGTTTGGTGACGTTATCTCCACGTTTATGGGCGTGCCCAAAGCGACTGATCCCAACGCCACCGATGCTGAAGTCGTGGTTAGCGGCGTACCATTTGATCTAGCGTGCTCTGGCCGTTCTGGCACGCGTATGGGGCCGAACACGATTCGCCAAAGCACCGCTAACCTGATTTGGGAAGGCAAGCGCTGGCCGTGGGATTTTGCTCTGGAAGATCGCCTGCGGGTGTGCGATGCCGGCAACCTGGATTACGCCTACGGCGAGCCGGAAAGCCTGGTAGACAACCTGGAAACCCACGCTATGCGCTGGTTGAATGCAGGCAAAAAGATGCTGACGCTGGGCGGCGACCACTACATCAGCCTGCCGCTGCTACGCGCTCACGCCCGTGAACATGGCCCGCTGGCACTGATTCACTTTGATGCCCATACCGATACCTATGAGCAAGGCACACGCTTTGACCACGGCACGATTTTCCACCACGCCTTGCAGGAAGGCTTGGTCGTGCCGGAGCATTCGCTGCAAATCGGCATTCGTACCAGCTATGACCGCAACAACCACCCTTACGAAGTGCTCGATGCCGACTGGGTGAACGACCATGGCCCTGCGGCGGTACTGGAGAGGATTCGTGCTCGGGTGGGCCATCACCCAGCCTACGTGACGCTGGATATCGACGGCCTGGACCCCGCCTTTGCGCCGGGCACCGGCACGCCGGTATGCGGCGGTATGTCCACCGATCTGATGCTGAAAGTAATGCGCGGCATGGTGGGTATGGAGCTGGTGGGTATGGACCTAGTGGAAGTGAACCCCGCCTACGACCACGGCGACATTACATCACTTGCTGCAGCTACGCTGGGGTTGGAGTTTTTATATGTGCTGGCAGCGTCTAAGCGCGGTTAAACGCGTAAGGCAAGGAAGTTCACCTTGGCGATGATGCCAAGGCGGATCAGCTTATGCAGTAGGCGGAGGAGTACGGGAATGTTCATAGCCGCTAACCTACGACGTCGTTTAGCGGAGACGGGGATGAGTGGGAATAGGTATTTTTTAGCTGGAAGCTAAAATCTGTCGATATTTATTCGCTGAAAGCTATAGCAGAAATAATGAAAACGATCACTTACCGGAAAAGCGCGTTGAAGGTATTGCAGCGAATGCCACGGCCAGAGTCGAAGCATACAAGGCAAGATCAAGGCCTACGCGGAAGACCCAGAAAGCCAGCGCAATAATATGAAGGCGTTGAAAGGGAGCAAGTATATTCGTCTGCGGGTAGGCGACTGGCGGGTGATCATCGACGAGCGCGGCGGTGTTTCTCAATAGCGCACTCATAACCGCCCATCACAGTCAATGAACAGGAGGCGGCATGAGCGTCCCTCAAATTATTCAAACGCCCACCGGCGAGCGGTTGGTGGTACTGCCTGAGCAGGAGTACTACGCCTTGCTTGCTCGACTGGAAGACCAGGACGATATCAACGCTGCAAACGCGGTAGTGGCTCGCGGTGAAGAGTCGTTTCCAGAAGCGGTTGTGAATACGCTGCTGGACGGTGTGGTACCCGTGAAAGTGTACCGTGAATACCGTGGCCTGCGTGCGGGAGAACTAGCGGAAAAAGCAGGGATTAGCCAGGGATATCTTTCCGAAATAGAGGCAGGCAAAAAGAGCGGCTCGCTGAGCGTGCTAACCCGTATTGCGGCTGCTTTAGATGTGGAGTTAAGCGACCTCATCTAGCTGCCATACAGCCACTCCAACAGCACCCAGCCAGATACGCTAACGCAAAAGGTGCGAGATAGGCACTTCTACCTCCTGCGTGCGATTTAGCCATTGCAGCAAGATAATCGCCCGCTCTTCACCATTGCGGGCTCGGCTTAGCTGCTGCTGAAAGGTGGCCGAATGTCCTGCAAAGGGGCCATTCTCCACCGTGACCTCCTGCCCAGCTTCAAAGCTAGACGGCAAAGCGTCTTGGTCTTCACGTGCCTTTAGCAAGGCGATTAATTCATGAGATATGACAGCAGGACGATCACCAAACGTCACAATACGACTAACCCCCCGGGTAGAACGGATGGGCCGCCAATTGCTTTGCAGCTGGTCAAGATAGATAAATAAGTAGTAAGGAAACAGCGGCTCGCTCACCCACTCAACTTTACCTCTGCGCTTTTTACGGCATAAGAGTGTGGGGTGAAAGATATCAAACCCCTGATTCAAAAGATTTTCTTCAGCCCTAAAGGACTCACCACCTTTGCACTGAATCCTGAATCCGTGAGACCGGCCCCCGGAAGCACTTCTAACCCACTGACCTGCATGGCAATATAGCCATTATCGCCATTCACCCAGACAGTGCCATGCCCAACATAAAGTTCCGCGCCAGTCGCCGCACCCTCACCAGCCAC